>JAYVOY010000353.1:0-5143 GCA_043757645.1 Verrucomicrobiota bacterium | reverse complement strand
CGGTCGGATGATCGCGGGTTTGGAGCAGCACGCTGTACACCTGCTGGCGCTGCGGGGTGAACCGCAGTCCGCTGGTCGCGAGGCGCTCGTTCAACTGCGCCGGAAGTTCTCGTTTTCTGGAAACCATAGCGGGGCAATGAGTAGCGGCGGGGCGGAGATTGTCAAGAGTTAGAATTATTCTAATCTGAAGTTAAGCCGGATGCGTGATTGTTCGGAAAATGAGGTCGGAGTCAAATGTGGCATTGGAAAATACTTTCGCGATTCGATGGTGCGGACGGGAGCGCGCGCGTTCGGTCGTCGCGGGTAGCCTCATCCCTCTCCCTCATTCCCTCTTCCCCTTGAGGGGAGAGGGAGGACCGATTCGCGCGTCGCGCGAGAAGCCGCACAGTGCTGTGCGGGTGAGCGCCCGAGGCTTTGCTACGCGAGGACCTTTTTGATCACGTGCCGCTCCACCACGCCGGTGAGGCGTTGGTCGAGGCCTTGGTGGAAGTAGCTCAGGCGCGTGTGGTCGAGACCCAGCAGATGCAGCACTGTCGCGTGGAGATCGCTGACGTGGCACGGGTCTTCGGCGGCTTTGAAACCGAGTTCGTCCGTCGCGCCGATGGCCTGGCCGCCTTTCACGCCCGCGCCGGCGAGCCACATCGAGAAGCCGTGCCAGTTGTGGTCGCGGCCCGGTTTGCCGACGCCCTCGCTGGTGGGCGTGCGGCCGAATTCGCCGCCCCAGACGAGCAGTGTTTCATCCCAGAGGCCGGTGCGTTTGAGGTCGGCGATGAGCGCGGCGATGGGCTGATCAGTTTCAGCGGCGTGGAGTTTATGGTTCTCGATGCAGTTGTTGTGGCCATCCCAGGTGTCCTCGATGTGGCCGCCGCCGGAGTAGAGTTGGATGAAGCGGACGCCCTTTTCGAGGAGGCGTCGCGTGATGAGACATTTGCGGCCGAAGTCGGCGGTGCGCTTGTCGTCCAGGCCGTAGCGCTCGCGCGTGGCGGCGCTTTCGCGGTCGAGAGCGACGACGTCGGTGGCAAGCAAATCGAGCAGGGCCAAGCCCGCGAAGCCGCCGCCGACTTCCCAGAGGAACTCGCGGCGCGAACGGGCGCAGGGCGTGGGATTGGGGATGAAGCGGGACAGCGGTTTCATTGGAATTCCCAAGCGAAGGTGGGGATCGCACGCGGCCTGCGTGTCGGATTGGGTGACCCGCCCAAACCGTCGTCTCCGGGTTCCGGCCTTTCGGTCTGCGGAAAAAAGTTAGTGGAACGAGGTTTTCGGCGGGCCGCCGAAAACAGCACGCGAGCCACGTGCGCTCCCCGCGCGGCTGCGCCGCTCACAACGCCGAGATCGTGGTTTCGTTTCATTCCGGATAGACGAATTCGTTCAGGTTGAAAACGGCGCGGCAGATTTGTTCAAGCGCGGCGCGGTCGGCGTCGGCGGGGGCGAGGGGTTTTCCCGCGGTCGTGGCCTCGGCGACGAGGCGTTGAGTCTCGGCGCGGCGGAATTCGAGCATCGCGGTTTGCTCCGCGCGGCTCGGGGCGCGGCACAACGCGAGCCGCCAGATGCGGTCGATTTGCGCGGTCGCGTCGGGGCCGGCTTCGCGCGTGACGCGCGCGGCGAAGTGCCGGGCCTGCGCGACGATGAACTCGTTGTTGAAGAGCGAGAGCGCCTGCGGCGCGACGGTGGTGATCTGGCGCTGCGGGCAACTGTGAACGGTGTCGCCGAGATCGAGCACCTCGAGCATCGGCACGACGAGGCCGCGCTTGATGAACGCGTAGATCGTGCGGCGCGACGCCTCGGGTTCGTCGGACATTTTCCACACGGATTGTTTGTCGGTGTTGGCTTCGAGGGCGGCGGCGGGGATCGCGGGCTTCATCGCGGGGCCGAACATTTTCGGATGCAACTGCCCGCTCACGGCGAGGATCGAGTCGCGGATGGCCTCGACTTCGAGGCGGCGCAACGGCACTCGCCACAGCAGGCGATTCTCGGGGTCGGCGGCGGCGTGGTCGGCGTTCGCGGCCTTGCTCATGCGGTAGGCGCTGCTCGTGGTGATGATTTTATGGAGGCTTTTTAAAGACCATTTGGCGTCTTTTACGAACCAGTCGGCGAGCCAGTCGAGCAGCTCGGGATGCGTCGGCGGCGTGGGCGGCAGGCCCGTCAAATCGAGGTGAATGCGGCGGAGCAAATCGCGCGGCGCGGCGGCGGGCGCGGGCTGCCAGCCGCGGGCTTCGAGGCGCGCGAGGACGAAGTGGTCGATGGGATTACGCGGCCAGTTTTGATTTTTCACCGGCGGCAACGCGGGGCGGCGCACGGGCTGAAAGGCCCAGTGTTCCGCGGGCGTGCTCGGGACAAGCTCGGCGCTCGGATGCCGCGCGCCCTGGTCGATCCAATTTTTCAGCAGCGCGATTTGTTCGGGCGTGAGCGGCTTGCCCTCGGGCGGCATTCGTTCGTCGTCGCTCGAGGCAAGGATGCGCTGGAGCAGGCGGCTGTCGGCACTTTTTCCCGGCACGACGCTGGCACCGTGTTTGCCGCCCTGGTGAATCAGCACGCCCGCGTCGAGGCGCAGATCGCCTTTTTATTTGAGCCGGCTGTGGCAGGAATAGCAGCGCTGTTGGAGGAGCGGCTTGATGTCATTTTCGTAATCCACCGTGGCCGCGCGGCTGCGGCTCGCGCCCGTCAGCAGCGCGACGAGCAACCAAAAACTCAGCGCGCGCCGGAACGATCGAAGCAGCGTTTGATGCGGTAATGACGGGCTGGGATGCACGCTGGGAGCAGAAAGCTTTCGCCGCAGGGCGTCAATGTTGAGCCGTAACCATGCAGTCGGACCGCCGCCGTCTCGGCGGCTCACGCCGTCCCAATGCGGCGGCGGCGGGCATTTTCCGCAGGTCGAAATATTCACGGAACGGGGAACCAAAAGCGGCAATGTGAATGGCCCGCGCGGACTTCCTACGCCGTGAGCCGCCGAGACGGCGGCGGCCCGTCAATTGCATCGTTACGGTTGAGTGCGGAATGGAAAAAGCGCAGAGGGCCAAGCGCAAGAGCTTTGATGCCGAAATCCGAAACAGGAATGGGTGGCGCCGGTTGGTAGCCGGTGCCACCCGTTCCCATTTCGGCGTTCGGGTTTAATCACACCCCACGACACCCCCGAGGCGATTTCGCCAGCCGGAATTATTTCGTAACCGTCTCGCCGCGGCGGAGTCATATTCCCAACGCACGGGCGGCGCGGTTGCCGCCAGCGAATAATTTTAACACTCTCGCAAACGTATGATCATGGCTGATGTCCTGAAGTATTTCCTCGTCATCGTCGGGCTGCTGGTTGTGTTCGTGTCGTATTGGCTGGCGGCGCAGGCGCTGTTCCCGGAGTTCGTGGCACGGGCGCGCGAACAGTATGCGCGGCCGCTGCGCGCGACAATTCTCGGGCTGGTTTGCGCGGCCCCGTTCATCGCGTTCGCGCTGGCGTTGTTCAAGAATGCGAAAAACCCGGTGATGAACATCGTGGGTTTCGCGACGCTGGGGATTCCGGTGTTTTTGGGGCTGGGCGGCTCGGCGGGTTTGGCGCAGCGCATCGGCTGCGGGATGGCGTCGCCGCTCGACGCGGAGCAGCCGTGGCGGCGGACGCTGCGCGGCGGGATCGTGCTGGCGTTCACTTACCTGCTGCCATTTGTCGGCTGGCTGGGGCTGACGATTTGGACCTTGGTGAGCGGGTTCGGCGTGGCGATCAGCGTGCTGCGCGGTCGCAAGCGCGCGGACGCGGCGGCGCGGGCGCAAGCATCGGTGCCCGTGCCACCCGTCGCAGCACCGCCGGTTGCAGCGCCGCCGCAATTGTTGGAGAAACCCGCAACCGTCACGGCATGAAAGTGAATCGCCGCCAATTCATCCACGCCAGCGGCGTCGCGGCGCTCGCGGCCACGACCGCGTGCGAGCAGGTGCCCGACGCGCTGTTGATCGGGCGTCGCGTTCCCTCGCGCGGAACCGGGCCGTTTCAAGTGCCCAGCGGCGAGAGCACTGATCTCGTCACGCACGCGCTGAACCGCCTCACGTTTGGCGCGCGTCCCGGTGATTACGAGCGCGTCCGCAAACTCGGCGCGACGGAGGACGAGGCGTTCGCCGCGTTTCTCGACGAGCAGTTGAATCCCTCGGCGATTGCTGATCCGGCGGCGGAAAATGCCGTGCGCCGTTTCGAGACGCTGGCCGAGCCGGCGGGGGAATTGTTCGAGTATCAGGAGAAGCTGCTGCTCGCCGAACTCACGCGCGCGACGCTGCTGCGCGCGGTGTTGTCCGAGCGCCAGCTTTACGAGGTGATGGTTCATTTCTGGAGCGACCATTTCAACATCGACCCCTCGAAGGGCGATTGTAAATGGCTCAAGACCGCCGACGACCGCGAGGTGATTCGCACCCACGCGCTCGGGAGTTTTCCCGCGATGCTGCGCGCCTCCGCGCTCAGTCCCGCGATGCTGTGGTATCTCGATGGCCGCGTGAATCGCCGCGCGAATTCGGCCGACAAGCCGAACGAAAATTACGGCCGCGAACTGCTCGAACTCCACACGCTCGGCGTTCACGGCGGCTACACGCAGCGCGATGTGATGGAGGTCGCGCGCTGCCTCACCGGCTGGACCGTGCGCGGCACACATCAATCGAAGGTCGGCCTCGGCACCGTCGAGTTCAATCCCGACCAGCACGACAAGGGCGCGAAGGAGGTTTTGGGAAAAACCATCCCGGCGATTCCCGCGGGCGTGAAGCGCGCGGAAGCGGAAATTCTCGGGCGCAACGAACTCGACCAAGTGCTCGAAATCGTCGCGCTGCATCCCGCGACGGCGAAACATCTGGCGACGAAACTCTGCCGCCGCTTCATCGCCGACGAACCGCCCGCGGCCGCGGTGACAGTGGTCGCCGACGCGTTTGTGCGCTCGGGCGGCGGCATCGGCGACACGCTGCGCGCGTTGTTCGCGACGGCGGAGTTTCGCGAGCATCGCGCGAACAAATTCAAGCGCCCGTTTCACTTCATCGCCTCCGCCCTGCGCGCGACCGAGACCACGACGGACGCGCCGCCGGCATTGATGGAATTCCTCGTCCGCATGGGCCACGCGCCGTTTCATTATCCGACGCCGGATGGTTATCCCGAGGCCGCCGCGCCGTGGCTGGGCACGCTGTTGTGGCG
>JAYVOY010000352.1:0-5158 GCA_043757645.1 Verrucomicrobiota bacterium | reverse complement strand
GCCGCCTCGAGCGCCTTCGCTGGGCGCTGTTTTGCGCGGTGCTCTGGGTCGCGCTGGAAATGCTCGTCGGCCGTTTGTTCACGGGCTTTCCCTTCCTCGCGCTCGGGGTTTCGCAATACCGCATTTTGCCCGTGACACAAATCGCCTCGTTCACCGCGGTGTACGGCGTTTCGTTTTTGCTCGTGTGGTTTGCCGTCGGGCTGGCGTCCGCGCTCGTGCTGCTCGTGCGCCATCCGCAACAGCGCTGGCTCGCGTTCGGCGAGGTGCTGCTCCCCGCTCTCGCGGTTGCGGCCGCGGTTTTCTTCGGCCTCGCACAACTTGCGCGCCGCGCTCCCGCGGATCGCGAGATCACCATCGCACTGGTGCAGCCCAGCATTCCGCAGCGGCTCCTTTGGGATCCCGCCAGCGCCACCAATCGTTTCCACAAACTGCTCGAACTCTCCCGCGCCGCGCTCGCCACCAAACCCGAGCTGCTGATCTGGCCCGAGGCCGCCGTGCCCGGCCTGTTGCGCTACGACAAATTTGTCGGCGACGCCGTGAGCCGGCTCGCGGAGGAAAATAATGTCTCCATTATTCTCGGTGCCGACGACCTCGAACCCGACCCGCAGTCCGCGGACCCGAAGGCCGTCCGCGCCTTCAACAGCAGCTTCCTCATCAATCGCCACGGGCGCCTCGCCGCGAAATACGACAAGCGGCACCTCGTGATTTTTGGCGAATACATCCCGCTGCTCCAATGGCTCCCGTTCCTCAAATGGTTCACGCCCATCGACGGCGGCTTCGCGACCGGCGACGCCGTGGTGCCCTTCGAACTCACGCAACCCCGCGCCCGCACCGCCGTGTTGATCTGCTTCGAGGATGTGCTGCCGCACCTCGCGCGCCAGTATGTCGCCGCCGACACCGATTTCCTCGTGAACCTCACCAACGACGGCTGGTTCAGCGAAAGCGCGCAGCAATGGCAGCACGCCGCCGTCGCGGTTTTTCGCGCCATCGAAAACGGCGTGCCGCTCATCCGCTGCACCAACAACGGCCTCACCTGCTGGATCGATCCCCGCGGCCGCCTCGACGAGGATTATTTTCGCGGCGGCCAGAATATTTATCGCGCGCACTTCAAAACCATCCGCGTCCCGCTGCTCGGCGAGGGCGAGAACCGCACGCTCACTTTCTACACGCGCCACGGCGACGTTTTCGGCTGGGCCTGCGTGGCCTTCGCCGCACTGCGCCTGTTCCCGCTCGCGTGGCGCAACTGGCGCAACCGCCCGCGCAAATCCGCACCCGCCTTGTAGGAGACGAGGTCACGAGTCTCTAACCCTTTCCGCGCGGCAGCCGTTGAAAACCCGAGCTTTCCGAAAACGGAAATGGCACGCCAGCGGCGCGCAACGCCGACTTCGGAGTTCGGGTTGAACGGTGTGAGCCGCCGAGACGGCGGCGCTCCGACGGCAAAGTAACGGAAGACGGAAGGGGCATTCATTCGTTTGCCCCCATTCGTTTGCCGATAGAAATCCAAGAAAACGGTCCAGCCGCAAAAAAAAGACGGTGCCCAAACAGGCACCGTCATTCCACACTCTCGCGTTCGCCGTGTCGTCGCCGGATCAAGGGCGCGGTTTTCCTCCATCCGAGGTGGGCGTGTTTTTCTCCGCGTCCCGCAACACGTTCGGAATGAAAGTTTCAGAAAACCCCGCGAGGAACAGGAAGAACATGACCGCCGGACGGATGATCTCGCCCGGCGTTTCCGGGTTGGTGACGTCGCCGATCACCCCAAGAATAATCTGTCCCTGCACCGCCAGCAGACAGGCAATCGCCGCGATCAAGGCCACCGCCGCGCGGGTGGCACCGCCAAAAAAGAGGGGCAGGAGGGATTGATTCACATTCACCTGAATCGATCCCAAGTTCAGGCAAACCGAAAAGAAACCGCCGGTGGCGCCGAGCGCCGCGGCCAGAATCCACGGCTTCACCTGCGCCAGGTTCGCCCCCTCCGCCACCGCGGGCAGCAGGAAATACAGCGCCCACACCCCCAACGCCGTCACCAGCGTCGCGGACTGGTACCACAACCGGCCCCGCGTCTCCTTGGAGACCTGAAGTTGCGTCACGATGTCATTGAGAATTTTTTCGCCCTCCTCCTTTTGCCCGCACAGCCGCATCTCAAAAGCATCCGCGACGAATTCGAGAATCTCCCGGCGCTGCTTCTCTTCCTCGGGCAGCATGCGGTTCACCTTGGCCAGCGCCGCATTGGCGGAAGCCATCGTCTCGAGCAACTTGTCGGTGCATTCGTAGTACAGGTCCGACGCCCCCTGCGGGGTGTCGCCCTCCCGGCAGAAATAAATCACGAAGTCCGCGCAGCGGGCGTGGATGGAATCGATCACGTGCCCGTTGCAATCCTTCTCCAGCCGCTCGTAGAAGTGCCAGTCATAGGTTTTGCCATCGCTGGCAGCGGCGGGCGGGCGCTTTTCCAGACCGTCGTGGCCGCGGCTTTCCGACGCGGCCTGGGTGGTTTCCTGAAGCTTGTTTGATTCGGTGTCACTCATAGGCAGTTAATGGATTCGGACAGCGGTTGCTCCGACAACGGGATACGCGCGGGACAATGCCAGCCGCGCTGAGTGTGACAAGGTTAATGGAGCCGGGTGCCAATGAGATTTCCAAAAAATGGGGCACGACTGGGGGGCGCCCAAACTCTTGGCCGAACGAATCACTTCGCCGCTTTCCACCGCTGGTATTCGGCCACCAATTCGGCGCGCGAACAGCGCGGGCGCAGGACGGTGCGGAGTTTGAAGCCGTATTCGTGGAGGATTTCGTATTTCGGAACGAGGAACTGAAAATCCCACGCGGGGTTGGTCGTTTGCAGTTCCTTGTTCACGCCGCCGCCGGAGGGCGAGTGCGTCAGGCGCACGCCCTCGCTGCGGTCGAACATCACCTGCCAGACGAGGTCGTCGTGGTGGCCGTGGAAAAAAGGCTCGGCGTAGCGCAGCGGCGAGAGGCTTTGGTAGAGCGACTCGCGTCCGCCAGCGGCGTGGGTGAGCGCGAGACTGTCGGCGCGGTGGCGCACGGTGCTTTCGTCGTTGTGCCGCTGCGTGCAGAGCTGCGTCCAGAGCGCGGGATCGCGGTCGTTGGCGACGGGCGAATTGGCTCCGAGGAAATACATGCTCTTGTCGGCGGGCGCGTTCATGTAACTGGCCCAGAACAATCCGATGTAGCCGCGTGGAAACACGTGCTGCCGCGCGACGCAGCGGAAACTCAGGTCGAGATAATGCGGCGCGACGAGTTGGAAGCGCGTCCAGCTTTCGAGTTGAAACGTGGGCGTCGGCGGCTGGTGCAGTTCGGCGGAGGTTTCGGAAAGTTGCTGGAAGCTCATCGGCGCGACGCGCGGCTCGAAAAAGATTTTCGAGTCGGTGACGGCGTCGCCGTTGAAGATGTGTTCGAGGTTCAACCCGGCGTAGGCGGGAACAAACAGGCTGCGCGTGCCCGCCGCGTGTTGGAGGCTCCAAACGCCGTTGTAGCCCGCGCGATGCGTGCCGTCGGCGGTGTTGTCGCCGATGACGGCGGTGAGGTCTCCGAGTTTGAAGGTGGCGTGGGGCATAAGGGCGCGGGGTGAGGGTGAACGCGGCGGAGCGTAGCGCGCGGGCGTGTGGTGGCAAGGGCCGCAAGTTTTGTCGTCTGCGGTTGGACACACCTCAGCCAAATGCAACCGGGTTGCAAATCTCATTAGCACCCGGCTTCAGCCGGGTGTTTGGCGCACCGCTAAACTCGAACCGTTTCAGCGGTTTTTTTGCGGGCAGGGAAACCGCTGAAGCGGTTGAATTTTCTGCCAGGTCAACTCACCCGGCTGAAGCCGGGTGCTAATGTGAGGGAACCCGCGATAGAAAAAACTGAAGTGCGCGCGAGTGTCGAGATTCCATCGGCGACCCAAAACAAAAAAACAGCGGCCGTTGCCGGCCGCTGTTCGCATTTCAAAATATCGGGGCGAGTTACTTGCCCTCGGGCGCTTCGATGCTCAGGAGTTCGATGTCGAACTGGAGCGTGGCGTTCGGTCCGATGGCCTGGCCGGCGCCGCGTTCGCCGTAGGCGATTTCGGCGGGGATGACGAGCTGCCATTTGGAGCCGACGGGCATCAACTGGAGCGCCTCGGTCCAGCCCTTGATGACACCGCCGACGGGGAAGGTCGCGGGTTCATTGCGCTTGTAGGAACTGTCGAACTCGGTGCCGTCGATCAACGTGCCGCGGTAGTGCGTCTTCACGGTGTCGTTGGCGGTCGGGATTTTGCCCTTGCCCTGGGTGATGACTTTGTATTGGAGGCCGCTGGCGGTGGTCTTGACGCCTTCCTTGGTCTTGTTCGCGGCGAGGAACGCCGCGCCTTCCTGCTTGTTTTTGTCGCCGGACTCGGAGGCTTTGGCCATTTGTTTGGCGCGCATTTCCTTTTGGAAGGTGCCGAGCACGGCCATCGCCTCTTCTTCGGTGAGCGCGGTCTTGTTGCCCTTGAGCACATCGCGAATCGCCGCGCCGACGAGGTCGGGGTTGGCGTCGATGCCCTGCGATTTGAAATTGCGTCCGATGTTCAGGCCGATGCTGTAGCTGATCTTGTCCTGCTCGGTTTTGAGGGCGGCGGTGGAATCGGCGGCGCTCAAAGTGCCGGCGAGCAGTCCCAGACTGGCGAGGGTGAGTGCGGTGTGTTTCATAGCGTTGTTTTTATGGGTCCCCACTGCCGAAACTTCACGTCCGGGAAGGGAGAAATGTCGGCGGAAACTACGGGTTGACCGGGGCGCGTCAAGCCAAGCGTCGGGAAAGTTTGCGTGGCAAAATCTCCCGTTCAAGGTGAGGGCAACGGTGAACTCCGCTTCGTGAACGGCAGGCCATTACACCGGGGCAAATCTCCGCGTGAGAATTGCGGACCTCGCTTTCGTTCATTGAAATCAAGCCTCTCAACCGGAACTATTCTTTAGCCACGGATGAAACCCGGATGGAACACAGACAGAGGAGTCCGTTCGTTCGGTTCTTCGCTGACTGGACCACTCACCGAATAGTGTGCCCGCCTTGGAACCAAAGCTCGTGACCCACGTCCCGGCCATCTGTGTTCCATCCGTGTTTCATCCGTGGCTCAATTGCAGGGTTCCGGTTCAGAGCCGCGCGCCTGCGCGTCAAACTTCGCCCATCAGAAAAAAAATTAACT
>JAYVOY010000351.1:0-5169 GCA_043757645.1 Verrucomicrobiota bacterium | reverse complement strand
GGGCCAGTCGGGCGGCGTCTGCCGCGTCGCGACGTGCCACGCGGTGAACTCGCGCAGCGCGTGCTCGTAATTGCGGACCGTGTAGTCCGACGCCGCGCGCTCGGAGCGCAGGTGCGCGAGAAACGCCGCGACGTGTGCATCACGCTTCGGCTCCGGACGGGGAGGAGAGTTTTCTGGGGCGTGCTCGTTCACTGAAAAACCTCAGTCGAAAATATCTCGTGGTCCGACTCACGCCGCGATGCCAGTCGGACCGCGGGTTGGCGAAAGCGGTGTCGCCGCTGCGCTCTGCCACCGCAGTACAAATAGGGCGGCGCGTGTTTTGTACTGCGCCGGCAGAGCGCAGCGGCGACGGCGCTTTTGAACGCACGAGACGCGTACGATCTCGCGGCGGGAACGCCGCGCCCCCCCCAGCCGTAACCCTGCAATAGGCGGAGCGCCGCCGTCTCGGCGGCTCACGGCGTGGTCCGTCCGGCGCGGCTATTGACTGGCAAAGTTTTGATTCACTATTCCGTGAAGCTTTTGCGCCGCGGCCAATACTCGCAGCCGCTCCGTTCGGACGGTGTGAGCCGCCGAGACGGCGGCGCTACGACTGCATGGTTACGGCTCAGCGCACGCTCCCGACCTTGCGCGCGATGACGAGGCTGCCGATCAGCCCGGCGAGCAGCACCGCGCTGACGGTCCACGCGGCGGCGTTGGGCGCGTGCGGCCAGCAGTGCAGCGCGGCCGCGCCGACGGCAGGGCCGGTGAAAATCCCAATGCCAATGGCCGCCTCGTGAAAGCCGCCGTGTTCGCCCTTCGTGTCGCCGAGGTCCATCGAGTAGAAAAGCGACGAGTAATAAATCAGCCCGAGGCCGAGGCCGAAGGCGAGTTGCGCGAGCACGAAGAGGACGAGATTCGCCGAGAGCAAAATCGCCAGATAACTGATCGTCACCAAGCCGTACGCGCCGAAGAACCAGCCGCGCCGGTAATGCCAGCCGGGCCAAAGCCAGAGCGCGAGAAACGCGCCGAGCCGCGCGAACAACCAGAGGGAACAGAAAAATCCCGCGCGCATCGGCGACAGTTCGAGCTTGCGCGCGACGCTGGGAATCACGGGCAGAATGCTGTTGATGGCGATGTAGGCGAAGGGATTGGCGAACCACGCGAGCCGCAGAAACATTCGTGTTCGCGCGATGGGACGCGGGTTCAGCGGCGGCAGCACGGTGTTTTCCGAAGGCGCGTTCGAGTTCGTGTTTGTGGGCTTGGGCGAGAGATTTCCGCGGTCGAGATTCAGCGTGAAGGTCAGCGCGAATTGCAGTGCGTGCAGTGCGGCGGGAACGAAGAAGATGCTGCGCGGACCGAGCGTTTCCAGCAGCGCGCCGCCGGCGAAATAGCCGAGCGCGGCCCCGCCGGCCCACGTGAGATTGTAGATGCCGATCATGCGCGTGAGGCGCACGGGCGGTTCGCCGTCGCTCACCGCGCCCTCAAGCGTGGGCCACGTGAAGCACACGCCGACGGTCCAGACGATCAGCAGCACCACTTGCGTCGCCGCGCCGGGCAGCAGTCCCGCGGCGAGCAACGCGGCCACCATGAGGGCGAAGCCGAGGCGCAGGGCGCGCACGTAGCCGCGGCGCTGCGCGAACTTCCCGGCGTAGAGCGCGGCGAAGATGTAGATGAAGCCGTGCGTGGCCGAGAGCGCGAAGTTGCCGCGGTCGCCCCAGCCGAACTGCGCGCCCATGTGGAAGAAGAGGAAGTTGAAATAGAACGCTGTCCCGAGCGCATTGATCGCCTCGAGGAGAAAGAAACCGCGCTTGGGCTGGCCGGTGGACATGGGTGCCCCGCGCAACGCAGGGCCGCGGATTTAAGGGAGGGGCCAAGGGGCTGTCGAGGCTTGATTGGCGCGCGCGGCGGCACGGAGCGCGGCCGGCACGGCCGCAGCGGCACACGCACGCAGCGGGGTCACGGGAAATCTCAAACGCTCGGCGCGTTCGCACGCGCTGCGCCCGGGGACGGAGCGCGGCACACGCACGCAGCGGGGTCACGGGAAATCTCAAGCGCTCGGCGCGTTCGCACGCGCTGCGCCCGGGACGGGCGCGCTCCGGGGGGGGGCGCGGGCAGTTGCCGCTTGCGCGGTCCGGCAGGCTCCCGGATTTTGGAGCGCGAAAAATGGGCAATAAATTCTACGTCCCCGGCGAGCAGCGTTCCGGCAGGGTACACGATTTGTTCGCGGCGATTGCCCCGCGGTACGACCTCATCAACGACCTCCAGAGTTTCGGCGTTCACCGGTTGTGGAAGCGCCGGTTGATCGGTCTCGCGAACTTGCGGCCCGGCGAGCGGCTGCTGGATTTGTGCTGCGGCACGGGCGATGTCGCGCAGTCGGGCGCGCGGCAAAAGGTGCGCGTGGTCGGCCTGGATTTCAGCGGGCCGATGCTCGCGGTGGCGCGCGCGCGGGCCGCGGCCAGCGGGCTGGCGCAGCCGCCGGTGTGGCTGCGCGGGGACGCGCTGCGGCTGCCGTTTCGTGACGAGGCGTTCGCCGCGGTGACGATCAGTTACGGCCTGCGCAATCTGGCGGATTTCGATGCGGGGATTCGCGAGATGCTGCGCGTGCTGCAACCGGGCGGGCGCTTGCTCGTGCTGGATTTTGCGAAGCCGCCGAATCGCTGGCTGCGCGCATGGTACTTTTTTTATTTGCGCCGGTTCGTGCCGGTGTTTGGCCGGCTCTTTTGCGGTGACTCGGAGACGCACGCGTACATTTACGAGTCGTTGCTGCATTATCCCGAGCAGCAGGAACTCGCGGAACGGCTGCGCGCGCAGGGCTGTTCCGCGGTGCGCTTTATCAATCTCGGCGGCGGCTGCATGAGCATTCATGTGGCGACGAAAGGCTGACGCCTGGGGGCGGGTTGCGAGAAAAACGGGGTGGAAATTTGCTTCGCCCACCGGCGTGGGGTATTAAATACGCACTTGAAATTGCGTGGCGAAAAAGCGCGTGAGAGCAAGTCAGGGCAACAAATCAAACAAGGAGTGAGGCACGGGAAATGGGTGCGTCGTTCATCATGGCAGGGAGTGCAAATCACGCGGTGTGCCGGGGTTTTCGCGTTGTTCAATCGAGGGGTGTCACGGTAATTTCACAGGGCAAAAACAGCTTACCGATTATGCCAATCTACGAATTCGCGTGTCCCAAGTGCCGGGTGGTTTTCAGCTTCCTTTCCAAACGGGTGAACCCCGCGCATCCGCCCCAATGCCCCAAGTGCGGCAACGCGAAGCTGGCCAAGCAAATGAGCCGCTTCGCAATGCCGAGTGGGGCCAAGGAACCGACCGAAACACCCGCGGGTGCGGAGCCGGGCGAAGGTGCGGAAGCGCCCCTGCCCAACCTCGACGACCCGCGCGTCCGGCGCGCCATGAGTGAGATGGAGGGCGCGCTGGAGCATCTGGACGAAAACAACCCCAAGCACATGGCCTACATGATGCGCAAAATGAAGGACCTGATGCCGACGGGCACGGTGCCGAAGGATTTTGACGTGGCCGTGAAACGTCTCGAAGCCGGCGAGGATCCGGAAAAAATCGAGGCGGACATGGGGGATGTTTTCAAGGACATGATGGGGGGCGAGGACGGGACGGGCGGGGCGGGCGGTGGTGGTGGCGGCTATTCCCACGACTCGGGTCTCTACGACTACTGACAGGAAAAAAATCACATGGGCTTGACCATTCACTACGAGTTCCAAACGCGAAACCTCAACGTCACGGCGGCCCGTGAGCTGCTCGACAATCTGCGGCGTGCGGCGCTGCACCTGCCGTTTCAGTTCGTCGGCAGCAGTCTCGAGGAATTCACCGGCGACCAGTGCGCCAATGAGGATCCCAACGACGACCTGCGGTGGTTGAAGGTGCAGGCGACGCGGTATCTGGCGCGCGGCGAAAGTTATTACGCCATCGTGCCCACGCACATTCTGGCGCTCGTGACGTCACCGGGCAAAGGCTCGGAACCGGCGATCTTCGGCCTGTGCCGTTATCCCGAGACGGTGCTGGTCGAGGGTGTCAAAACGCCGACCCAGCTCGAAGGCTGGTCGTGGGCCGGCTCGTGCAAAACGCAATACGCCAGCAACCCCGCGATTGGCGGCACGCATAATTTTCTGCGCTGTCATCTCTCGGTCATCAGCCTCCTTGATTCCGCGCACCGGCTGGGCCTCGTGAAAAAAGTCAGCGACGAAAGCGGCTACTGGGAGCGGCGCGACCGGCAGGATCTCACCCGCACGGTCGATAAATGGAATCGCATGATGGCGGGCTTCGCGGGCCGGTTGATCGACGAATGCGGCGTGCGGGTGAAGGCGGCGATCACCGAGTATCCGAACTTCGAGCATCTCGAGGCCGCCGCGCAGGTGGAGCGGTGAGATTTGATTTGCCGCGGTGGGGCCACCCTTTCCCGCCGTGGTGAGGTGTGCGTGGGTTGGTGGTGCGGTCGGGCCGCAAGGTCCAGCCGCACTTTTGTTTTCGCCGGGTTCGCCCGCGCCCGACGCGCGGGGTGCTTGGCAGATGGGGAGGCTTCCGCACCGCCCGGCAGCGACCAGCTAGACCGTCATGATCTCCTTTTCCTTCTGCGCGAGGTGCAGGTCGATCTTCCTGATGAACTGATCGGTGAGCTTCTGGATTTCCGTCTCGGCGTGCTCCTCGTCGTCCTCGGTGACGCCGCCGGCCTTGGTCTCCTTCTTCAACGCCTCAATCGCGTCGCGGCGCACGTGACGGATGGCGATGCGGCCGTCCTCGGACATTTTCTTGATCGTCTTGACGAATTCCTGGCGGCGCTCGGTGCTCAGGTCGGGCAGCACGATGCGCAGAAATTTTCCCTGCACGGCGGGATTGAGGCCGAGGTTGGCCTTTTGAATTCCCTTCTCGATCGCGCCGATGGTGCTGATGTCCCACGGTTGCACCATCAACATGCGCGCCTCGGGCGTGGAGATGCTGGCCACCTCGCGCAGGCGCATCTGCGAGCCATACACCTCGACGAGCACGTTCTCGATCAACGCGGGCGAAGCCTTGCCGGTGCGCACGCTCGAGAACTCCTTGAGGACGTGCTCCTCGGTCTTGATCATCTTCTCTTCCGTATCCAGTAAAACATCGTCCAAAGCCATAGTGGCGAATTGCTAACAAAACCCCGGCGCGCTGTATAGGCTTGTGTGCGGCGGGGAAGCGAAACGGGTG
>JAYVOY010000350.1:0-5177 GCA_043757645.1 Verrucomicrobiota bacterium | reverse complement strand
TTTGGTCGAAGTCGGCGGGGGATTTTGCGGGGGCGGTGGTTTCGAGTTCGAGCTGGCCGTTGAGGTAGGCGC
This sequence comes from Verrucomicrobiota bacterium, assembly GCA_043757645.1. Taxonomy (GTDB): domain Bacteria; phylum Verrucomicrobiota; class Verrucomicrobiia; order Limisphaerales; family BJHT01; genus BJHT01. Next base: position 5,105 of record JAYVOY010000350.1, on the reverse strand, counting down.
GCACGGTGGGGCCGTCGCGGACGAGGGTGACGTGCTGCCATTGCCAGCGGGGGATTTCGGTTTTGCCGACGGCGAGGGCTTGCGGATTTTCGCCGTGGAGGAAAATGAGTTTGCCGGCGTGGCCGTTGGTGCCGCCGATGCCGAGGTGATCGCCAAACGCGCTGAGGCCGTGATCGTGATCGCGCGAGAAAAGCCAGCCGCTGACGTCGCGCGCGGTGTTCGGCATTCCGTTCCAGAGCCAGAGGGAAATCGAGTAGTGGTCGCCGAGATTGGCGAAGCGTGAGCGGAGACGACCGCCGACGAAATGGGGCGCGCGGTTTTTTTCGCTGGCGTCGCAGAACGCGGCGGAGCGCGGGCCTTCGAGATAAAACGTGATGCCGGTTTCGTAGGTGGCGTCGTGCGCGTGCCCGCTGCGGTCGGCGGCGTGTGGGCCGGAGAATTCGTTCAAGCGCCAGTAGGCCGCGGGTTGCAGCGCGAGGAGGCTGCGGGCGGCGGGGCCGTCGGGGAGTTTCCACGCGCGGCGCGGCTGGCCGCTGACGTGTTCGAGGAGGCCAATGGCGGCGGCGGCGATCTTGGGTTCGGCCAGCACCTCGAGTCCGGCGGAGCGCGCGGGCCAGGTGTTGTAACCGCCGAAGGGATGCTGTTCGGGCGGCGGGATGTAGCCGTCGCCGCCGTTGGCGAGTTCGATCACGAGGTTGTGGGGCAGCGGGCTGGCGGCCTTTATTTTCAAGCCTGTGACGGCGTAGGTCTCGCACGGCGTGGTGGCGATGCCGATGTCGCCGAGGCGAATTGCCTGCACGACGATTTCAGTTTGTTGCGCCTCGTGGAGAAAGATTTGTTCGCGCGCATAAACTTCGGCGGTGGATTTCACGGGACGGTTGGTGACTCCGGCCATGACGCGCTGGGACCATTCGAGGCGCTGTTTGTCGGGCACGCGATATTTCAAAACCATGCGTTGCTCGGCCATCGCGAGTGTGGCGTCGGCGCGATAGGCGATGCCGGCGTAGGCTTTCATGGCGAGGTCGAGGAGGCTGTTGGCGTAGGCGTCGATGGTGAGCTTCGCGTTCCATTCGCTTTCGGGTTTCGTGTAGTCGCGCCGCCAGATGTCGCCGCTGCAACCGTGCGACATGAGGCCGACGAAGGGCGGTTTGCCGGGCGCGGCGTCGCGGGCGATGCGCGCGCGCAGGCCCTCGGAGAAGAGGCCGTAGTAATCGGCGCTGATGTCGGCGTCGCCGAAGTAGTGCATGGAAAAATTTCCGAGCACGGCGAGCGGGCGGCCGTCGCGCGACTGCACCGAGATGAGCGCGAGGTCGGGATCTTTCGGGCCGGCCTCGCCGGTGACGTCATCCCAGACGCGGCCGGCGTGCATGTTGGCGCGGACGCTTTTGTTGCCGAAGGGATCCTCGGCGAGGCGGTCGGGGCGGCGAATCCATTGGCGGAGCGCGGTGAAATCACCGGCGTCGATTTTGGCGAAGCCGAGGCGCGCGGGTTCGAGATTGGCCTGCGCGGCGGCGATGGCTTCGACGAGTTTGTCGCGCAGGAAGGGCACGTAACGCGGGTCGGCGTCGGTGCCGAGGCAGCCCATCGCGGCGGGCGCGCTGTGGGCGTGCGTGGCGGAAATGAGGATGCGATGGGTCGCGAGGCCGGTGCGTTTGGCGGCGAGGGATTTGGTCTCGTCGAGCAGCGCGCGGCCCATCATGCAACTGTCCACGACGACGATCGCGAGTTGCGTTTTGTCATCGGCGAACACGAGGGCGCGGGCGTGGACGGGGGTTTTCACTTTGCCAACGGAGCGCGTGGTCATGCCGCCGTTCACGAAAACGGGGAGCGTGGGCGGCGTGACGTCGATGATGGCGGCACCGGCGCGGAACTCGGCGCGCGCGGCGGAGAGGTTGAGAGACAGCGCGAAGAGCGAAAGGGCGACAAGGGGGAGTTTCATGGTGGGGTCGCGGGGAAACTTGCGTGATTTTTTCGGGATGGAGTTCGCGGAGCGGGGAAAGGTTAGAGCCTCGTTACCTCGGCTCCTACACGGTGGGCATCAATACAGCTCGCGCGCGCCGTTTTTGAGGCCGTGGAGGAGTTTCACCTCGGCGTCGGTGAGGGCGCGATTGAAGACGGAGAGGTCGTCCATGTGGCCGACGTAGGAGGCGCCGAGGACGAGGAGAACTTTGGCCGGATCCCACGCGAGAGTGAGATCCCAGTTCTCGATCGCGCCCTGGAGTTGGCCGTTGAGATAAAGTTTGCCGAGGGGCTTCTTGGTTTTGTCGTTGACGTTCTCGAGCGTGAAGACGGCGTGGGTCCACGCCTCGCGCGAGAAGGGCGCGCGGGCGACTTGAACCATCGGGCGTTTCGCAAACGGGAGGTCCGCCCACGAGACGCCGGTGGGATTCCAGAGGTGGAACAACGGGCGAATCGCGTAGCGGAAGAAGCGCGGGGTTTCGTCCTTGGACCATTCCATGAAGATGAAACCTTTCTTGCCCTCGTCGCCGATGATTTGCACGGGGTCGCAATAGCCGGGTTCGAGGTCTTTGTCGGGATCGAGCTTGAGCCAGATCGAGACGGTCGCGCTCCAGTTTTTGTCGTTGTAGTTGAGGACGCCGCTGTCTTGGAACTGCGGGTTGGATTTCCCCTGTTTGGTGAAATGCAGCGCGCCGCCGAAGCGCCCCGCGCCGGGGACGAGCTTGAGTTCGTCGTTGGGTTTGGCGGGGGCCGTTTCTTTGCCGAGGCGGAAGTAACACGTCTTTTCGCCGCGCGAGAAGGTGGCGTTGAAGTCGTCATCGAACGGCGCGTGCAGCGTGAGCGCGCGGGCGAGGTCGGCGGTGGTTTGGGCGTGGGCGGCGGGCGCGGCGAACGCGATGCTGGCGAGGGCGAGGATGCTGAGGAGGCGGTGAATGGGGCGCATAATTTGAACGGTGGCGAGTGCGGTTGTTGGTTTGGGTGACGAATCAAAAGCGGAAATATCGGACGCTGCTGGCGTGATTCGGACGTGTGCCGCGAGGTCGAAAGCGCCGTCGCCGCTGCGCTCTGTCGGCGCAGTACAAAATGGGCGCCGCCAAATTTGTACCGCGGTGGCAGAGCGCAGCGGCGACACCGCTTTCGCCAACCTGCGACGCGGAGGACAGCGAGAGCTGGATTGGAATGGATGACATGGGTTGTGTCGCGATCACAGCGAATCTGCGGTCGCCGCGAGTTCGAAAGCGCCGTCGCCGCTGCGCTCTGCCGGCGCAGTACAAAATGGGCGCGCCTACTTTTTCGGCTTTTCCTCCGCGAGGATTTGTTTGCCTTCGTCGGCGGTGAATTCGCGCACGAAAATATTCCGCCAGCGGATTTCGCCGCCGTGGGTTTGCAGCATGAGCGGGCCTTTGGCGGGCAGGGGCTTGGTGCGATCCCAATAATTTTCCATGGGATTGCCGTCCACCACGAGTTTGTCGTTGAGCCACACCCAGGTGCGCGCGCCGATTTGGCGGATGCGGAAGGTGTTCCATTCGCCGAACGGTTTGTCGGCGAGGACCAGCGGATCGCGGCCGGGAGTCTTTGGCGTGTTGTTGAAAAGTCCGCCCGAGCCGAGCCACGGACGACGGTCGGGGTTCTTCGGATTCTCGGGTTGATTCTGGTCCCAGATTTGCACCTGCGGCGTGCCGCGGAGGTAAATGCCGCTGTCAGCCTTGGGCACGGTTTTGTATTCGAGGAGCAACTCGAGGTCGCCGAAATCGGCGTCGGTCGCCGCGTAAGGGCCGGTGCCGGCGTTGATGAGTTCGCCATTCTCGACGCGCCAGTGATTCGGGAAATCCGCGCGCTGTTGCTGGAGATTCGCGTCGCGCTTTTCGCCGGTGAGCTTGGTGCCGACGTGCGGGTTCAGGCCGTACCAACCGGTGAGGTCTTTGCCGTTGAAGAGCGCGCGGAAGTTTTTCGGCGGCGCGGGTTCCGCGGCGGGGAGGGAATGGAGCAGGACGGTGGCAAGGGCGAGGAACAGAATTGATTTCATGCGGGCGATTTCGACTCCGCGAGCGGCGGTGAAATTCTTGAAGTTTTCGGACGGAGGCTGCTCCGGGCTTCAGCAGGCGAGGTGGATTTGGGAAGCAATCGTTTGAGTGGCGCCGGTGGCGGGGCGGCCTCTCGATGGCGTTGAAACGTTCGCGGGAATTGTCCGGGGATAACTCGAGATCGTTTTGGAGAAAGCCCCAACTGATTCACGCGCCGGTGCGTTTTTTAATTTCCTTCAACTGCGCGGCCTCGGGTTTGGCGGTGTAATACTTGTCGAGCGGGTAGCAGCCGCTAATGAGGCCGTTGCGCGGGGCGGTGGTGCAGTCGCTGAAGGTGCGGCAGATGAGGCGCTTCTCGAGCGCGCCATTCGCCGCCGCGTCGGCGAGCATCGTCGGATAACTCAACACCGCGCGGCCGATGCCAACTAGGTCGGCCCAATCGTTGCGCAGCAGAAATTGCGAGACGTGCGGGAGGAATTCTTGGAGGTAGCTGAGGCCGGAGGCGACGACGACGGGAGTGACGAAGGACGAAGGACGAAGGGCGAATTCGTGCAGATGCGCCTTGAGTTGGCGGACGACTTGGATTTGGCGCGCGACGTCGATGAGCGGGTCGTAGGCGGGCTGGTAGCCATCGCTCGGCGGATAGGCGGCGGGGCGTTGGAGGTGCGGGGTGTAGTAGGGCGAGCCGGCGGTGGTGTTGAGAATCTTCACGCCGAGTTGCGCGCAGAGTTCGACGAATTGAAAAGTCTCGGTGAGATCGATCTGCGTCGGGTCACTCGCGCTCACGCCGAAGCCGTGGCGGTAGGGCAGGCAGTGCGCGTGCTCCTCGGGGATGCCGGGGCCGAGCTTGCCGGGCACGGACAGCGCGGGGTCGGGGCGGTGCGGCACCATGTCGAACGTGCTCAGGCGCACGCCGAACTCGATCTTGTTCCCGCTCGCGCGGATGCCGGCGACGAGGTCGCGCAGGATGCGCGTGCGATTCTCGAAACTCCCGCCGAACCTGCCGGGCCGCGTGTGCGCGCCGAGGAACTCGTGCAGCAGATAGCCGTGGCAATGTTTCAAATCCACGAAGTCCGCGCCCACGTCCCACGCGATTTTCGCCGCGCGGATGTAGTCCTCGAT
>JAYVOY010000349.1:0-5178 GCA_043757645.1 Verrucomicrobiota bacterium | reverse complement strand
CCCGCGCCAAGCCCCGCTCCCGGCTTGCATTCCCCGCGCCCTTGACGCCACCGTTTCCGCGTTCAGCGCGAATTGTATGAAGCTCAATCACGGCCTGCATCTGGCCTACTGCACCAACATCCACCGGGGCGAGGATTGGGCGCAGACCATGGATTCCCTCCAGCGATTCACGCGCGAGGTGAAGCTCCGCGTGTGTCCGCAAAACCCCTATGCCATCGGCCTGCGCCTCAGCGCCCAAGCCGCCCGCGAACTCGCCGATCCGCAGACGCTCACCACCTTCCGCCACTGGCTCGACGCCGAGGGTTGCTACGTTTTCACGATCAATGGTTTTCCCTACGGACGCTTTCACGGCGGGCGCGTGAAGGAGCAGGTTTACGCCCCCGACTGGACCACGCGCGAACGTCTCGACTACACGAATCTCCTCTTCGATCTCATCGCCCAACTCGTTCCCGCAGGCCTCGAAGGCAGCGTCAGCACGCTGCCCGGCTCGTTCAAGGAATTCATCCACAGCGAGGAACAACACACCGAAATTCGCCGCAATCTCTGGCGCTGTCTCGATCACATCACGCGCCTCTCCGAACGCACCGGACGCACGCTGCACCTCGGCCTCGAACCCGAGCCGCTCGGCCTCTTCGAGACCACCCAGGAAACCGTCGCGTTCTTCGACCGCCTCACCGCCGAGCGCCCCGGCGATCAGCGCCTGCTTCATCACCTCGGCGTGAACTACGACACCTGCCACCTCGCCGTGGAATACGAGCCTCCGCGCGAAGCCGTCCTCCGCCTGCAACGCCACGGCATTCGCATCAGCAAATTCCATCTCAGCTCCGCGCTCAAAGTCAGCCCCACGCCCGAAGTCCGCCGCGCCCTCGCGTCCTTTGCCGACGACGTTTATCTCCACCAAGTCATCGCGCGCACCGGTTCCGCGCTCACGCGCTACCGCGACCTCGATGTCGCCCTCGCGAACGCGCCCGCGGACGACGAGGAATGGCGCATTCATTTTCACATCCCGCTCCACTGCCCACCGACCGCGCTCTTCGACAACACGTCCGATCATCTCCTCGGCGTCCTCGAATTGCTCCGTCAAGACCCGACGCTTTGCTCGCATCTCGAAATGGAGACCTACACCTGGGAAGTCATGCCCGCGGAAATGAAGGGCCGTTCCGTTGTCGATCAACTTGTCGGCGAATACGACTGGTGCCTCGCGCGCTGCCGCGAACACGGGTTGACACAAAGTTGACGAATGGTTGACGCGGCGAACCAAAATCCCGACGCGTGGTCCGCGCGCGGCGCAACCGCCCGGGGAGCGCACGCCGCTGGCGTGCCGTTTTCGGCGGCCCGCCGAAAACCTCGTTCCACTAACTTTTCCGCGCGAAGAAGGAAGTTGGAATTCGGACACGACGGTTGGGGCGGGCCGCCCAAACCAGCACGCGGGCCGCGTGCGCTTCCCCTTCAGATTTCAGAGTTCGCGTTGGCTTTTTTTTCCCCTCCCGCGCCTTGAACCAACCGCCGCCCACCCCAGCCCCAACGCCGCCCGTCGCGCTCTCCGCCACGCGCCCGCCGCGGTGGCGCACGCTCCTCGTGCTCGGCCGCGTCTCGAATCTCCCCACCGTCTGGTCCAATTGCCTCGCCGCGTGGCTGCTCGGCGGTGGCGGCGGCAACGACCGCCTCGCGCGTGTCTGCCTCGGCGCCACGCTGCTCTACATCGGCGGGATGTATTTGAACGACGCGTGCGACGTGTGGTTCGACGTGCGCCACCGCCGCGAGCGGCCCATTCCCGCGGGCCAGATCAGCGTGCGTACCGTCTGGGCGCTGAGTCTCGCAATGTTGTTCACCGGCTTCGTGCTCCTCGCCACGCTGAGTCAAACCACCGCGCTCCTCGCGCTGCCGCTCGTCGCGTGCATCGTCCTCTACGACTACCTCCACAAAGACCTCGCCCACGCCCCAATCCTCATGGCCGGCTGCCGTTTCTTCCTGTTCCTCGCCGCCGCCTCGACCGGCGTTGACGGCGTCACCGGCCTCGCCGTGTGGACCGCCGTCGCGCTGTTTTGCTACATCGTCGGCCTGAGCTACATCGCGCGCAAAGAAAGCGTCCCCGGCCTCATCCGCTACTCGCCGTGCCTGCTCCTCGCCATCCCCGCGCTCCTCGCCTTTCTCGTGAACTCCGGCGACACCCGCCGCAACGCCTTTCTCCTCTCCGTGATTCTCGGCCTCTGGGTTTTCCGCTCCATCCGCACCACCTTTTGGACCGAACCGCGAAACGTTGGACGCACCGTCTCCGGCCTGCTCGCCGGCATCGTCCTCGTGGACCTGCTCGCCGTCGCCCACGTCCCGCGCGAACTCGGCGCGGCCTTCCTCGCCCTCTTCCTCGCCGCCCTATTCGGCCAGCGCCACATCCCCGCCACTTGATTGAAGAATGGCCACCGACTGAAAATAAACAAAACGCGCCGTGGTTAAAAATTCCCTTGCCCCAAATTCCCCGGCCAATTTTTTTGTTCCAATCGCCGCCACCGCAAACCCATCCCTGAAATAATGAACCTCCAAAAACTTCTCGCCTCGTTCTCCATCACGCTGCTTCTCGTTCTTGCCTCCACCTCCGCGCAAACAGCCGCGCCGCCACTCGCCGCCCCCACGCTCACGCGCGACGCCACCGGCCTCGTCACCCTTGCGACCGCCACGCCCGGCGCGACGATCCGCTACACCCTCGACGGCTCCGATCCCGGCCCCAAATCCGGCCCCTACCTCGCGCCCATCGCGCTCGCCCACGGCGGCGTCGTCAAAGCCCGCGCCTTCAGCCCCGACCGCAAACAAAAGAGCGACCCCGCCGAAACCCGCTTCGACGCCCAGCCCGGCGCGACCGCTCTGCCGACGACCCTCGTCCCCCTCACACAAGACCGCGACTGGCCCGTGTACGACTGGGCCGTGCGCCACGCCGCCGTCAGCGCCCTCGTGCGCGAGCGCAAACCCGAACTCGTCTTCATCGGCGATTCCATCACGCAAATGTTCGGCGGCGAACCCCACGACCGCGGCCAGCCCGGCCGCGACGTGTGGGAAAAATTTCACGGCAAACGCAAAGCCGCCAACCTCGGCTTCGGCTACGATTACGTGGAGAACACCCTCTGGCGCATCCAGCACGGCGAACTCGACGGCGCCGCCGCCAAGGTCATCGTCCTCCTCCTCGGCACCAACAATCTCGGCAAAAACAAACCCGACGAAATCGCCGCCGGCACGCGCGCCCTCTGCGCGGAAATCCACCGTCGCCAACCCACCGCCACCATCCTGCTCCTCGGCATCCTCCCGCGCGGACCCAAGCCCGACGCCACCCGCGCCAAGCTCGCCGAAGTCAACGCCCTCTACGCCCAGTTCGACGGTCACGACGGCGTCACCTACCTCGACCCCGGCCCGAAGCTCCTCCAACCCGACGGCACCCTGACCCGCGAAATCGCCGGCGATTTCCTCCACCCCACCGCCAAAGGTTACACCCTCCTCGCCGAAGCCCTCGAACCCGTCCTCCGCAAACTGCTCGGCGAGCCAGCTCCTTAACCGTAACGCCGCAACGGACGGACCGCCGCCGTCTCGGCGGCTCACGGCGTGGGAAAGTCTGAGGTTGCTTGCCGGTCGGTTCGTGGTTACGAATCCGTCTCGGCGGCTCACGGCGTGGGAAAGTCTGAGGGGGTCAATTGTCCGCGCGCTTTTGGTTCACTATTCAGTGAGCATTGGGGGCCGAGGGAAATCCGCGCTTTCGCCCTGTTCGGACGGTGTGAGCCGCCGAGACGGCGGCGCTACAACTGCACGGTTCCGGCTTGGCACGCGGGCCACCGGTACTGCAAGCAAGTGAAACACGCCCCCCAGAAATCCCGTTCCCGATTTCTTCATTCCTTTGCCCCAAATTTTTGCCCCTTTGTTTTCGTTTTTAATTCCCGTGTTCCGACAAATGGAAATGGGGCAGGGGAATTTTGGCGGAGCCGTTGCCGGGCGTTTGCAAAGCGACGCGCGCCTTCAGAACACGTTCACGAATTCGTTCGCGTTCAGGAGCGCGCGGCAGAGGGCGGGGAGGCCGTGGGCATTGAGCAATTCGGTGGCGCCGCGGAGTTCGTCGGCGTCGGGGTCGCGGGCGAAGGCGAGTTGGAAGGCGCGGCGGATTTGCGGCGTCGGCGCCGGCCCCGCCTCGCTTTCGAGGCGCCGCGCGAACAGGCCCGCCTGTTGCAGCGTGAAGCGGCTGTTCAACAAATTCAGCGCCTGCAAGGCCGTCGTGGATGACGTGCGGCGCGGCGCGATCTGGCCGGCGTCGGGGCAATCGAATGCGCCGAACACATCGTCGAGCTGCATCCGGGGCTTGCTTTGATAAACCATGCGGCGGAATTCCGCGGGGCCGAATTCCTGTTTGGGCGTGTACACTTTCACGTATTTCGTGTTCGGCTCGAAGAGGTCGAAGCCCGGCCCGCCGAGCTTGGGATCGAGCTGGCCGGTGACGGCGAGGATGCTGTCGCGCAAGGCCTCGGCTTCGAGTCGGCGCGCGGGGAAGTGCCAGAGGAGGCGGTTGTTCGCGTCGAGGTGAAGGGCGGGGAAGTAATTAGTAATTAGTGATTGAGTAATTAGTCCGTTAGTTGGGCGCTTTGGCGTCGTCGTCTCGCCAGCGCCGCCTGGCAACTGATTACTGATCACCGCCGACTTATTACTAATTACTAATAACTCTTCACTCCCCACTCCCGCTTGCCGGAACGCGTGAGAGGTCACGATCAACCGCTGCACGTGCTTCAGGCTCCAGCCGTTCGCGACGAGTTCCGCGGCGAGCCAGTCGAGAAGTTCGGGATGTGTGGGGCGCGCGCCGTTCAGGCCGAAATCGCTCGGCGTGTTCACGAGGCCCTGGCCGAAATGATAATGCCAAAGACGGTTGACGATCACGCGCGCGGTGAGCGGATGCCGCGGGTCGGCGATCCAACGCGCGAGGGCGAGACGCCGCTCGGCCTCGGGCGTGTCCGTCGGCAAACGCAGCGGCGCGCCGAAACGGGCGAGCGCGCCGGGGGCAATGATTTCGCGGGGTTGCGTGGGGTCGCCGCGGTGCATCCGATGCGTGTCGCCGGGCTTGGTGAAGCGTCCCGCGTAAATCATCGGCGACGCGGTGAGCGTGGCGATTTCCGTTTCGAGCGCGGCGCGGCGGGCGAGGAGCGGCGCGAGTGG
>JAYVOY010000348.1:0-5185 GCA_043757645.1 Verrucomicrobiota bacterium | reverse complement strand
CAGACTGTTGGAAGCTCATTTTCCAGTTGTGCGTAAAATGCCTGTAAACATTGGGTCTTCTGAGGTTTTAGCTGGAATGTGAACTATCCGGGCTAAGGTCTTTCTCGACACCAACATCCTGATTTACGCCATCGAGTCCGGGGGACCGCACCCAGGCAAGACAACCGCGGCCCAAGCCTTGGCGCGCCAGAACAACGTGTGCCTGTCCACGCAGGTGCTCGGGGAATTCTACCGTGCGGTGACCAGTTCGCGCCGGGCGGTTCCGCTGAACCACACTGAAGCCGCCGCTTGGGTGCAACTCTGGAAGCGTCACGATGTTCGCCCCATCACCGTCACGCACGTGGACCTCGCCTTGGAAATCGCCGTCCGATTCCAAATCGGCTATTTCGATGCGCTGATTCTGGCCGCCGCCCGGCTCGCCGACTGCACCACGGTTTATTCGGAAGATCTGAACGCCGGACAAAACTACGGCGGAGTCGTCGTCGTGAACCCATTTCGCGAGTGAATTCCCGCACCGCCAAGCCACGCAAAAACGCGCCGTCGCACGCGCAAGAATATTGTCCCCGCCGCCAAACAGGCTTTTTGCCACCGAACAACCCTCGCTACGCTCCCGCGGCATGAACAACTCCGCGCTTGATCCGATCCCGATGCTCCGCCCGCGTCGGCGCATTGAAGGCTTCTCCGCCATCCTCCTGCCGTTCCTCGCCAATGGTGACGTGGACTGGCCCGGCTTCACCGCGCACACGCGCCGCACCGTGCAGGCCGGCCTCGGCCCCGCGGTGAACATGGACACCGGCTACGGCAACCTCATCGACGACGCCACCAAACGCCGCGCGCTCGAAATCACCCAGGCCGAATGCGCCGGACGCAGCTACGTCGCCGGCGCGTTCGTCGGCGACCAGCCGGGCGCGGCCTTCAACTTCGATGCCTACGCACGGCAGATGGAGATGATCCAGCAGTTCGGCGGCACGCCCGTCATTTTCCAAAGCTACGGCCTCACGCAGCAGAGCGACGACGCCATCGTGGCCGCCTACGCGAAGCTCGGCACCGTGACGGAGCGCTTCGTCGGCTTCGAGCTGGGCACGATGTTCGCGCCGTTTGGGAAAATTTATTCGCTCGAAGTCTATCGCGGCCTGATGGGCGTGAAGCAGTGCCTCGGCGCGAAGCATTCCTCGCTGCGCCGCGACCTCGAATGGCAGCGCCTTCAACTGCGCGACGCCACCCGCCCCGACTTCCGCGTCTTCACCGGCAACGACCTCGCCATCGACATGGTGATGTATGGCAGCGACTACCTGCTCGGCCTCTCGACCTTCGCGCCCGATGTCTTCGCGCGCCGCGACGCCGCGTGGCTCGCGGGCGACCCGGCGTTTTACGAACTCAACGATTTGCTCCAATACCTCGGCTTCCTCGCCTTCCGCCCGCCCGTGCCCGCCTACAAACACAGCGCCGCGATGTTTCTGAAACTGCGCGGCTGGCTCGGCTGCGACGACACGCATCCCAAGTCTGTCAAGCGCCCGGACTCTGACCGGGAAATTCTGGCGGACATCGTGAAGCGGCTGCCCTCGTGACCTTGTAGGAGTCGACGTAAGGAGGCTCCATTTGAAGCGCCATGTGCTGTCTAGTCAAAATTTGACTAGACAATCCTTGGGGACGCCACCAAACTCACTCCCATGTCCGAAATGACGTTTTCCATCTGGCTCCGCAGTTTGCGCGAGGAATGTGAGGTTCCCTTGCGCGTCGTGGCGGCGGCGGTGGACATGGATTCAACTTTGTTGAGCAAGCTTGAAGTCGGCGACCGTTTGCCGACCGACGCGCAAGCTAAAGCCCTGGCCAAGCACTACAAAGTGTCCGCTGACGAAATGCGTCGCCGTCTGGTGGCCGCACGCATCCTCGACCAGTTCGGCAACGACCCCGCCCTGCATGACGCCATCTCGATGGTGCGCGACAACGCCGGATCTGAACCGGTTCCGCCCGCCAAACCCGTCACATACCGCATCAAGCGCAACCCTTCCCGCTGACCCGCCATGCCCCAAAAATCAAAATCTGAACCTGATGCGTCAGCCGCCCCGGCGGAACTGAAACCTGGCTACACGACCGATTTTATTTCCGGCCTGCCCGTGAAGGACACGCCGGAGGAACGCGACGCCGTGCAGGTCTTCGCCCAGCGGCTCGTCGAGGACTACGGCTACCCGAAGAACATTATCCAGACGCGCCCGCAGTATCGCGTCCGCAAGCGCCCGTCCGACGAGGAGAAATCCTACCCGGTGGACATCGCCGTGTTTCGCGGCGCGAAGAAAATCGAGGACGACCTGTTCATGGTCGTCGAGTGCAAGAAGAAGACGCGCAAGGACGGCGTCGCGCAACTCAAGCTCTACCTCGACATGTCCGCCGCCGAGGTCGGTGTGTGGTTCAACGGCGACGAGCACGAATACCTCCGCAAGCTCCACCACAAGGACGGCTCGCGCACTTACCAGACGCTCCCCGCCATCCCGCGTCACGGCCAGCGCATCGAGGACATCGGCCTGTTCAAGCGGAAAGACCTCAAGAAACCGTCGAACCTCAAGGCCGTCTTCCGTGACCTGCGCAATCACCTCGCCGGCATGACCACCGGCATCACCCGCGACGAGGCGCTGGCGCAGGAAATCATCAACCTACTGTTCTGCAAAATTCTGGATGAGCAGGATACCTCGCCAGGAGAGACTGTAACTTTCCGTGCCGGTGTAGGTGAAACACCCGCCGTCATCCGCAAGCGTATCCAACCGCTATTTGAGCGAGTGAAGACGGACTACTACGAAGACGTTTTCGAGAAGGGCGACACGCTTAAACTTGATGACGAAAGCCTCGCGTATGTTGTGGGCGAGTTGCAGAACTACTGCGTGATGGACGCCGACCGTGACGCCATCGGTGATGCCTTCGAGGTCTTCATCGGCCCCGCATTGCGCGGTGCGGAGGGCCAGTTTTTCACCCCGCGCAACGTGGTGAAAATGATGGTCGAAATCCTCGATCCCAAGCCCGGCGAAAAAATCATCGACCCTGCGTGCGGCTCTGGCGGCTTCCTCATCATGGCGCTGGAGCACGTCTGGAAACAGGTGGATGCAAAAGGCGAAATAAACGCGTGGAAAATGGACCATCGAACGAGGGAGAAAATTCGGGTCGCGATGGAATACTTCCGCGGAATGGATAAGGACGGCTTCCTTGCCAAAGTCTGCAAAGCCTACATGGCACTGGTGGGTGACGGACGCGGCGGAGTATTCTGCGCGAACACGCTTCAGCCACCCGAAGAATGGCCACCAGCGATGCGTGAAAAGGTGGGACTCGGCACGTTTGATATTGTGCTGACCAATCCACCCTTCGGAGCGCACATACCCATCAAGGGGCACGCGCTGCTCGGGCAGTTTCGTCTCGGGCGGAGATGGAAGGAGCAGGAGAACGGAACTTTCGAGGAAGGCACTCAACTCAAGGATAGCGAGGCTCCGCAGATTCTATTCATCGAACGATGCATCCAACTGCTTCGTCCGGGAGGGCGTATGGGAATCGTGTTGCCGGAAGGAGTTCTTGGAAATCGCGGCATGGGTTACGTGCTCGACTACTTGCGCAGCGAAGGCCGTGTTCTTGGTATTGTGGACTGCATCCGCCGCCTCTTTCAGCCCCATACCGATACCAAGACCAACGTGGTCTTCTTCCAAAAGCATGACCCAAAAGTGGCTGCGGATTCCAATGCCCAAGTCTTCCTGTCCGTCGCCAAAACCTGCGGCCACGACAAGCGCGGGAAGCCGACATTCCTCGCGGACGGCAGTCCCGATGATGAAATCGCAGCGGTCGCCGCCGCTGTGAAAAAGCTGCCCGCCGAGTCTGGACGAATGGCGTTTCGCAAGCCACTCGCCAGTCTGTCTCCCTATTACCTCGTGCCTCGCTACTACACGCCCGAGGCGGGCGATGCCTTGAAGCGATTCGCCAAGCAGACGGGTGCCGAGTTGGTCGCAGTGTCCGATTTGATTGCCGACAAGAAACTCCGCATCTCGAAAGGGCACGAAATCGGCAGCGATGCTTACGGCACTGGCGACATTCCATTCATCCGCACATCCGACATTGCGAATCTGGAAATCACTCACGACCCCACGTTCGCCGTGAGCGAAGACATCTACGCCGAATACGCGCCGAAGCAGGGCTTGCGACCGCACGACATTTTGTTCGTGAACGATGGCCGTTATCGCATCGGCAATGTGTGTCTGCTAACCGAGCACGACGTTCGCATCGTCATCCAAAGCCACTTCCGTGTCGTGCGCTCGCTCGACCACGACTTTCTCGATCCATTTCTATTGCTTTACCTCTTCCGACATCCGGTGGTTCGGATTCAGGTCGAGGCAAAAACATTCATCCAAAGCACCATTGCAACGCTTGGCAGTCGGATAAAAGAACTCATTCTTCCTGTGCCCAAGGATGTCGGTTCATTAAAAGAAACTTTGGGAACCTTGCGCCGCAACATCACCGAGCGCGCTCGCTTGCGCACGGAACTCCAAAAACTTGATGCACTTGAAAACTGATGCGAAGAGCATCGGAACTACGCCGAGGAAGAAGTGAGCCTCGTCACCTCGTCGCCTACCTCCTGAAACAGATTTATGCCCGAACCCTTCAAGCTTACCCGCATCCCGTCGCTGAGGACGGTGGAAGATTTTCGGAAACACTGCGCGGTGCTTGGCATCGAATTGCCGTGCGAGGACGCCATCGAGGCTGGCGTCGGCTCGCCGCTCGCGCAGCCGGTGGCGAACGTCACCATCAACGGCAAGCGCATCGGCAACCGCGTGGCCATTCATCCGATGGAGGGCTGGGACGGTACAACGAGCGGCGGCGTGACGGATGAAATGCGCCGGCGCTGGCAGCGGTTTGGCGAGAGCGGCGCGAAGCTGATCTGTGGCGCGGAGGCGATGGCGGTGCGGCCCGATGGGCGCGCGAATCCGAACCAGCTCATCATCATTGAGCAGAACAAAGCCGGACTCGCGGAGTTGCTGCGCCTTCTGAAAACGGCGCATCAGGAGCGTTACGGCACGACGGACGATCTGGTGATCGGCTTTCAGCTCACGCACTCGGGGCGTTTTTGCAAACCCAACGGGAAGACGACCTACGAACCGCGCGTGGCGTTCCGGCATCCGATTCTCGATCCGAAGTTCAAGGTCACGAGCGACGC
>JAYVOY010000347.1:0-5192 GCA_043757645.1 Verrucomicrobiota bacterium | reverse complement strand
ACCAGTTCGAGCGGGGCGTTGCGGAAATTCATGCGCAACATTCCCGGCGGCAGCGGCGCGGCGGGCGGCGGCGGTGCGGCGACGACGGGCGGTGAAGTGACCGCTGGTGGCGGAGTAATTGGGGCGGAGGAAGTGTTCGTGGCGGGCGCGGGCGCGGCGGGTGCGGCGGGCGGCGGGACGGGCGGCGCGGCGGTTGTCGAGGCCGGGAGCACGATCGCGGGAGCCGCTGCTGGCGCGGGTGCGGCGGCGGGCGGCGTGGCGGGCGGGGCGTTCGTGGCGGCGCGGGTCGCGGGCAGCGCGAGCACGAACACGGCGAGGGCGAGAACGAGCGCGGGGGGATTTTGGTGGCTGGTTTTCATAAAGTGGCGGCGGGTTTGAAGGTTGCGAAAAAAGTTTAACGCAGAGGCGCGGAGAGCGCGGAGAGAGGGGGAAAAGCTTTGGCACCGCAGAGGCGGGAAGGGCGCAGAGAGAACTTCTCAAAACTCGATTCACGAGGGGACGCACCGAATTCGAAGCGTCCCCTGCGTTCGAAAGCGCCGTCGCCGCTGCGCTCTGCCGGCGCAGTACAAAATGCGCGCCGATCCATTTGTACTGCGGTGGCAGAGCGCAGCGACGACACCGCTTTCAACAACCCGCGGGCTTGGTGAATCAAGAATCGGCGGTTCATTGTTCCTCCTCCTTTTTGCGTTTCTCGAGCAGGCGGCGGAGGGCTTCGCTCATCGCGGGCGTGGGCGGAGGTTCGGCGGGTGCGGCGGCGGTCGTGGCGGCGGGCGCGTTGGTGCTGGTAACGCTACCGTCGGCGGTGACGGTGGTGTTGGTCGAGTTGGTGGCGGACGCAGTGGACGCGGCGAGCGGGGCGCTGGCGTAGCTCGTTGGTTGCGTGTTCACCTGCCAGGCGCGGCGGTCTTCGCGGCGCAGTTGCTGGCCGACGCGGAGCACGATTTCCGCGCCCTCGTTGTCGAACGTCGCGTGACTCGCGCCGACGGATTTGAGCTTGAGTCCGGCGAGGGTGTCGTTGAGGCGCAGCGCCTTTTTGAATTGCGAGCTGGCCCCATCCACGAACGCCACCTGACTCTCCGCGTAAGCCAGCGTGCCCACGAGCGAGAACGCCTCGACCACGCTCGGGGTGTAGCTGCGCGGCGGCGGGGCCTCGCTGGGCGGCGCGCTGGAACGACCGGAACGGCCCGTGCGATTCGGGTCGAAGATGTTTCGCTCGCTGAGAATTTTGAACGTCGAGAAATCAATGCGCGCGTTGCTCGGGGACGACGGGAGCGGTGCTGACTCGCGGCGCGACGATTTGCCGGAGCGGTTGGAATCGAACGACGGCGCGGGCGCAGGCTCGGTGACGGGCGTGTTCGTCGCAGGCGGCGTGAGTGCGCTCGCGTTCGTTGAGTCGAGTGTCGGCGCGGGTGTGTTTGTGTTCGTCGGCGCAACGGCGATTCCATTCGCAATCGCGGGCGATGTGGCGACCGCGTTCGTGTTCGCAACAACCGCAGCGTTCGTCACGCCAGCAACAGGCGCATTCGTGACAGTGACGGCGACGGCGGGCGCATGGGGCGCGTTGGGTACCACGGCGTTCGTGATGACTTCAGCGCCGCGCGTGCGAGCGGGTGCGGCGCACAACATCGCGACGGCGAACAGCGGAACGACCCGTTGCAGAAAGTTTTTTCGCATGAGCTTCAACGTTCCTTCGGCGTGAGCACGAGCGCGCTGACGAGCAGGCCGAGCGCGAGTTGCGAGCCGTTGTTGTCGCGCGACGTGATTTCCACGGCCTCGACCTTCATCGCGAGGGGATCCTTCTCGATGCTGTAAAGGAAGCGCGTCAGCGCGGCGAGGCTGCCCGCGGCATCCACGCGGCACTCGAGCGTCATGTAGTCCTCGGAGTTGTGTTTCCATTGCGGCTTGATGGAGCTGATGCTGATGCGGCTTTCCTGCGACCATTTGTCAAAGGCTTTGAGCACCTGATCCTCCGCCTCGGAACTGTCGCTGGCGAGCGTGTTCGCGCGCATCTGCTCCCAGCGCGTGCGGACGTTGCCCTCGCGGTCGAGCACCTGCGCGCCGCGGCTGACTTGTTTGCGCAACTCGACGATGCGGTTCGCGCGCTCGTTCCAACTCTTGAGGAGCGGCGTGAGAATGAACCGGTCGCCCACGAGCAAAAGACCGGCGGCAAGGGCGACAATCGTGAGCAGGTCCTTGCGGTTCTTAACGTTCATTGCTGCCTCCTTTGCCCCATCGAAAATTAAAGGTGAACTGCGTGGGACTTTTGCCGCTGATTTTATCCACCTTCACGTCGCTGATCTCGCGCGTTTTGCGGAGGCGGTCGAGGGTTTTGTCCACCGACGGATAATCGCGCGCGACGCCGGAACAGGTGATGACGGAGAGGTCGCGGATTTCGACGGTCTTGGCGGTGACGCTGCCATCCTCGGGAAACGCCTCGGTGACGCGGCGCAGAATGCTGAGGCTGCCGAAGGACTCATCAAACCACGGGCGGAAGCGTTTGCTCTGCGCCTGCAAATAATCGATCTCGGTCACCTTCGCGGACATCGCGGCCCAGCGGTCCCGCAACTGGCTGAGTTGATATTGTTGCCACATAAACAATCCGATGACGACGAGCGCAATCGCGCCGGCGGTGACGCCCGCGTAAACCAGTTTTTTTGAGGAGTAACGCGCGGTGAACTGCTGCCACGCGCTGACCTTGGGCGGCAAAAATTCAAACCCCGTTCGCTGCCCGGCGAGGTGGCGCGCGGCGAGGCAGACGGCGGCGGAGATGGGCGGATTGGCGGGCAGCGGCAGCGGTGCGAGCGCGGCGGTGAGCGTCGGGAGGTGCTCGAGTTGCAGGCCGAGCGACGCGACGCGCGGCGCGAGCTCGGCGGCGAGTTGACGCGCGGGTTCGCCCTGGCCGAGCACGCGCACTTTCTGCAAACCCGCGCGAATGCCGGGACTCAACTGCCCGAGCGTGATGCGCAACTCGCGCGCGAGCATCGCGGTCTGGAGCCGGCGCTCGCCGCCCTCGGTGTCGAACGCGCCCTCGAACGCGCGCAGCACCGCGACGCCGCCGCCGGTCGTGATTTGCAGGCCCACGCCGTTTTCGCCGACGGTCAGTGCGACGATGCCGGGGGATTTCTCGTCGCCGGCCGGTTGCATCGCGGGAAGTCCGAGCGAAAACGTGACGGGGACCAAGCGCGCGGCGACCAGCACTTTTTCGAGGCGCACGAGATGATCGCGGGGGATCGCAACGAGCGTCGCGTGCTGCTCGCCATCCGCCGCGCGATAACGCGACGTGGCGATGAGAAGTTGCTCGGGCGGATAGGCGAAGCCGCGCTCGGCCTCGAGGTTCAGCAAATCGGCGAGGTCGGTTTCACCCAATGCTGGCAGGGGTGTGGTGAGGGTGAGCGCCCAACTGAGCGGCACGCAAACGGTGCAGCGGCGCTCGCGGATGCCCGCGGCGTCGAGGTGGTTGCGGATTTCCTGGCCCACGAGTTCCGGCTCGTTGTTGAGCGGATCGAGCGTGAGCAGCGCGGAGAAATCCTGCTGTACTTCCGCGCCACCGTTGACGCGGCGCACGACGGCGCCGGTGAGGCGCGGGCCGTCGAACGCGAGGCCGAGCACAACATGGGGCGGATGGTTTTTGCGGGTGGGAATCATCGTGAATCCTGCGCGAGCAGGAGAGTTTGGCGAACGTCCGGACCGAGCGCCCAGCCGAGGTGGGTGAGGTCCTGACGATAGAGAATTTTCGGCTGGCCGTCGGCGGCGGTTTCCGTGGTGTCGATCACGAAGCGCACGCGCTGGTAGCCGCGTCCGTGATGGCCGACTGCGGCGATGTCGGCGGTGAATTGATAGGTATCCACCGTGAGAAAAGGCCCGGCCTGATTGATCGCGCGCGCCTCAAGAATTTCGGTGACCCACGCGACGGAGGTGAGCTTGGCGGGATTGCTCTGGCGAAAACTGACGAGCGACGCGGCCAAGTCCGCGGTGATGCCGGGGATGCACGCGAGCACGGCGGCACTGGCGGTGTTGACGTTGACGCGGCCCGTGATGAACGCGCCGTTGGTGGTCGTGATGTCGCTCGCGATTTGCGCGAACTCGTCGGCGGTGAGGCCGCTGCGAACGTAGAATTGCAGCGGGCTGTTGAAATTCCAGTTCGCGCCAATGCGGCGAAGAATGGCGTTGCTGCGGTCGGTTCCGAATTTCGAGAGCAGCAGCGATGGCAGGAGGCGCTGGCCGTTGGTGACGAGATTCAGGCGCGGCTGGCCGTTGGTGCGCGTGTTGGGTTCGCGGCTCCAGACGGTGAGATATTCGGTGATGCCGGGGTCGAGGCGGCCGTCGCTGTTGTCGTTGGGCAGCGAGGCGGTGCCGTCGTTTTCGTGGTCGTCGAGGACGCCGTTGCGATTGGTGTCCTCGCCGAAAAGGATGTCGAGGTCCGCGCCGGCGACGAGGCGGAGTTCATCGACGGATTCGAAGGGCGCGTTTTTGCAATGATAGCCGGGGTTTAAGCGGAGGTAGGTCTCGTCCTCCGCGCCGCCGGGCGTGACTTCGCTGTTGGCGTCGCGCCAGTCGATGATCGCGGCGGCGAGTTCGGGCGTCATGCGCGGGAGGTTCACGAGCATCGCGGTGGTGGCGGTGTTGAGATTGAGTTTCGAGGCTTCATCGACGAGGCCGAAGGTTGGCGGCGCGGCGGCGGTGTCGCTGCGGTTGCTGCGGCCGATGAGCCAATACTGCGCGGGACCAATGGCGACGGCCTTGCTTTGCAGGGTGGCGGCGGCGGGCGGTTGGCCGGGCGCCGGGAGATTGGTGAGTTCGTAAAGGACGTAACGGAGCGCGCCTTGAATGGCTTGTTCGGATTCGGCGGCGGCGACGCGGTTGTCGCCCGCGCGGAGTTCCATGCTCATCGAGTGCGCGAAGTAGAGCGCGATGCTCACGAGACCGAAGGCAATCCAGAGGACGATGATGAGGATGGAGCCGGATTGCGGCGAGCTAGAGCGGGCGGGGCGCTCTTGGTACGGAGTCCCGGCTTTAGCCGGTGGGACGTCCCACCGGCTGAAGCCGGGACTCCGTACTCGGGGACGCGGCGCGAGGTTCACGGTTGGCCTCCCGCGTTGGCGTTGGCGGCGGCTTGGTTGGTGCGGCCGGTGACGAAGATGGGGACGACGAGTTCGAGGGGCGCGGGCGCGGGCTGCGCGGGATCGGCGGCG
>JAYVOY010000346.1:0-5195 GCA_043757645.1 Verrucomicrobiota bacterium | reverse complement strand
TTCGTGGGCGTGGCTGTGGTGGCCGCGTTGTTTGTGGTTCCGCGTTGTTGCGCGGCGGCTGCCGCGGCGGCGGCGAAGGGGCCGCCGAATATTGTGATGATCATTTCGGATGATCAGGCGTGGCAGGATTATTCGTTCATGGGGCATCCGCATATTCAGACGCCGAATCTGGATCGGCTGGCGGCGGAGAGTCGGCTGTTCGCGCGCGGGTATGTGCCGGCGAGTCTGTGCTGCCCGAGTCTGGCGTCGATGATTACGGGGCGGTATCCGCACCAACACAAGGTGACGAGCAATGATCCGCCGCTGCCGGCGGGGATGAGGCCGGGGGAATTCGCGAAGTCGGCGGCGTTCAAGGAGGGGCGCGAAGCGATGAACAAATTCATGGAGGCCACGCCGACGTTGCCGCGGGTGTTGACAAAGGCGGGTTATCTCACGTTGCAGACGGGCAAGTGGTGGCAGGGGCATTTCAGCAACGGCGGGTTCACGCACGGCATGACGCGCGGGGGCCGCCACGGCGACGATGGCCTCGACATCGGGCGCAAGACGATGCAGCCGATCACGGATTTCCTCGACGTGGCGCAGCGCGAGAAGAAGCCGTTCTTCGTGTGGTACGCGCCGATGATGCCGCACACGCCGCACAACCCGCCGGAGCGCTTTTTTGAAAAGTACAAAAACAAAACATCGTCACCGCACGTGGCGCGTTACTGGGCGATGGTCGAGTGGTTCGATGAAACGTGCGGGGAACTGCTCGACACGCTCGAGAAACGCGGGGTGGCGGACAACACGATCGTGGTGTTCCTCACGGATAACGGGTGGATTCAAGACCCGGACGCGCCGCGGTACGCGCCGAAGTCCAAGCAGTCGCAGTACGACGGCGGCGTGCGGACGCCGATCCTGCTGCGCTGGCCGGGGCACGCGAAGCCGGAGCGCTCGGCGCATTTGGCGACGTCGCTGGATTTCATGCCGACGTTGCTGAAGGCCGCGGGCGTGGCGGCACCGGCGGATTTGCCGGGAATTGATTTGCTGGATGACGCCGCGCTGGCGAAACGCGACACGGTGTTCGGCGAAATTTTCACGCATAACGCGGTGGATTTGCAGCATCCCGCGAGCAGTCTGCGGTGGCGCTGGATGATTGAGGGCGAGTGGAAATTAATCGTCCCGGCGGCGCGGAACGAACCGAAGGCGGTCGTGGAGTTGTACAACCTCACGTTGGATTCGAGTGAGGAAAAAAATCTCGCGGCGACGGAGAAAGAACGCGTCGAGCGGTTGCTGAAGAAGCTCGATGGGTGGTGGCCGGGGGAAATGTGAGGGGGCGGGTGAGGCGGTGCGCGAGACGGTGTTTTTTTGTACTGCGCCGGCAGAGCGGAGCGGTGCCGGCGCTTTCGTACGCACGCGGGGACCTGGAATATTTTGCGGCGTGACGGTGCGCGCGAAAGCGGTGTCGGCGCTGCGCTCTGCCACCGCAGTACAAAGCGGGCGGCGGGGACGCGGGAGGTGATTGGCGTTGCGCGGGCGATCCGGTGAGGCGTTGGCTTTGATGCGTTTTCTCCAATATCCACGGGCCTGCCGCGCGGGTTTCAAAAACCCAGAAATTGCCCTTGCTTCCACCGGTGGCGGTACCTATATTGCGCGCTCTTTTGGAAAATCAGGACTAACTATATGAGACGCCCCAAGGGTATTAAGACCCGCAAAGCCGTGGCCAAGCGCTTCAAGATCACCGCGACTGGCAAGGTCATGCGCTCGCGCGCGGGCCGCCGCCACTTGTTGTCAGGCAAATCGCCGAAGCTCCGCCGCAACCTCGGCAAATCCGCCGCGGTCGATCCGACGGACACTTACCGCATCACCCAGAACCTGCCGTTCAGCCACTGACGGCCGCAGCTTCACTGAACCCCGAACCCCACTAAACTTTTATGCGAGTTACAAACGCCCCCGCCTCTTGGAAGCGCCGCAAGCGCATGATCCGGGCCGCCAAAGGCTACCGCGGTCGCCGTTCCAAACTGTACCGTTACGCGAGCGACGCCGTGGATCACGGTCGCGTTTATGCCTATCGCGACCGCCGCCGCAAGAAACGCGAATTCCGCTATCTCTGGCAGATCCGCATCAACGCCGCGTCGCGCGCCGCGGGCATGACTTACAGCCGCTTCATCGAGGGCCTCAAGGCGGCCAAGGTCGCGCTCGACCGCAAGATCATCGCCGACCTCGCCGCCACCGATGGCGCGGCGTTTGGCGAATTGGTCAAGATCGCCCAAGGTGCGTTGACGACCAAAGCCACCGAGTTGAAGAGCAAAGCCAGCGCAGTGGCCGCCTAAGTCTCGAGCAGGCCAGTTTCGACCAACGGGCGACCTTAACCGGACGCCCGTTTTTTTGTTTTCGCGATGCAGTCGAACCTCCCGGGCGCAAAACAGAAAAACGGAAGCGGACGCGACAGGAAAATTGGCGGCAAAAAAATGAAGCTCCGATTTTTTCACCACCCATTTTTTGTCGCAATTCCGAATGCTGAAGCCGCGGAATCAATCGCGCCGCCCGATTTCATTTTATGTCATTCCCCGCCGACCTCGAACCGCTGAAGCAAACCGCCCTTGCTGAATTTCAAGCCGCGCCCGACCTCGGCGCGCTGGAACAAACCAAGGGCGCGTGGATCGGCCCCAACGGCAAATTCACCGCGCTGCTGAAACAGCTCGGCACGCTGCCGAAAGAGGAAAAACCCGCCGCGGGAAAACTCATCAACGCCGCGAAAGTCGAACTCGAAACCGCCCTCGCCGCGAGACGCGAGGCGCTCGAACTCAAGGCCGCGCTGCCAAAGGAACCAACCGACTGGACCCTGCCCGGACGCCGCCGCGCCGTCGGGCATTTGCATCCCCTCACGCTCGTCACCGACGACATCGTGCGCGCGTTTCGCAAACTCGGCTTCGTCGTCGCCGACGGCCCCGAGATTGAGGACGAGTATCACTGCTTCGACGCGCTCAACACGCCCGCCGACCATCCCGCGCGCGACGCGCAGGACACGTTCTACGTGGCGAACAACTCGAAACCCGAAACCCAAAACTCGAAACAACTCCTCCGCACGCACACGAGTTCCGTGCAAATCCGCGTGATGAAATCCCAGCCGCCGCCGATTCGCATCATCGTGCCGGGCCGCGTCTATCGCCGCGACAACGCCGACGCCACGCACAACCCGACCTTCCACCAAATCGAGGGCCTTTACGTGGACAAGAATGTCACCGTCGGCGACCTCAAGGGCACCGTCGAAGCCGTGTTCCAGGACGTGCTCGGCAGCGACGTGAAGCTCCGCTTCCGCCCGCACTACTTCAGCTACACCGAGCCGAGCCTGGAAATTGATTTCACCAACGCGCTCGTGAAAAAGCTCGGCAAAGATTGGTTGGAAATCGCCGGCTGCGGCATGGTGCATCCGCAAGTCTTCGAGAACGTCGGCTACGATCCCGAGGTCTGGACCGGCTGGGCCTTCGGCTTCGGCATCGAACGCATCGCGATGCTGCGCTACGGCATCACGGACATCCGCTTGTTCTACGAGAACGACACGCGGTTTTTGCGGCAGTTTTGAGATGAGCAGGCACGACAAGCTGCTCGACAAGCTGCTGCGCGGCACGTCCGACGCGAACATCCCGTTCGCGGGCCTGTGTCAATTGCTACGAAGGCTGGGTTTCGGCCTGCGAGTGAAAGGGAGTCACCACATTTTCCACCGGGACGGCGTGGAGGAAATCCTCAACTTGCAGCCGCGCGGTGCAAGTGCGAAACCGTATCAGGTACAAGTGCGCGACTTGATTCTGAGATACAAACTCGCGGAGGACTGACATGACCAAATACGAGATCATCATTTACTGGAGCAGCGACGCCGCCGCCTTCATCGCCGAAGCACCCGAACTCCCCGGCTGCGCCGCCGACGGCCCCACTCGCGCCGCCGCGCTCAAGAACGTGGAGGTCATCATCAAGGAATGGATCGCCACGGCGAAATCACTGGGGCGGTCAATTCCCGAGCCGAGGGGCAGGCTCGTGTTCGCGTGAACGAAGACGCTGTTGAACGCATCGCGATGCTGCGCCACGGCATCACGGACATCCGCTTGTTCTACGAGAACGACACGCGGTTTCTGCGGCAGTTTTGAACCGTGCAAAACGAACTCGACATCGTGCGCGATGTTTCCGCGCGGCTCGATTCGGCGGGCCTCGCCTTCATGCTCACGGGTTCCATGGCGATGAACTTTTACGCCCAGCCCCGCATGACGCGTGACATTGATGTCGTGATTGCGTTGCAGCCCGGTGATGCCGAACGCGTCGTGCGTCTGTTCGGCCCGGACTACTACATTTCGCGTGAGGCGGTGGACAGTTCCATCGCGCACCACTTGATGTTCAACCTGATTCACAACGAGAGTGTCATCAAAGTGGGCTGCATCGTGCGCCAGCCGACGGAGTATCGTCTCGTCGAGTTCAGCCGCCGTCAGCGCATCCGGATTCAGGATTTCGAGACGAGCATCGTCAGCAAGGAAGACCTCATCCTTTCCAAACTCTTCTGGGCGCGGGATTCCCACTCCGAGTCCCAACTTCGCGACGTGCGGAACCTCCTCGCCACCGGCTGCGACCGCACCCATATCGAGCGCTGGACCGGGGAACTCGGCGTTGCTCAACTGTGGCAGGAAATCACGCATGAATGACACGCCGCCAGAAATTGCCGAAATGGTCCGGCAACGGCTGATGGCCCGCTCCGGCGAGGAGCGGTTCGTGAGGGGCGCGCTCATGTTCGATGCCGCGCGCGAAATGGTGCTCGCCTCGCTGCCCGCAGGGCTGTCCCCGGACGAACTCAAGCGCCAGCTTTTTCAACGCCTCTACGGTGAACCCGCGCCGTTCTGAACGTTCGCACCGGTGTTTTGCCGCCGGGGATTGCGTGTGCGGGCAACGCGCGCGCCAGCGGCACCATCCTCCAGATACACACGAGAAACGGCGAAGAAGGTCCGTGGTGCCAACGGCATTTTGTAGAATCACCGTGCTGAAACTCACCCTCCATCGCGGTTCCCACGAGATCGGCGGCAATTGCGTCGAAATCGCGACCGACACCACGCGCATCATTCTCGATGCCGGCCTGCCGGGCGCATCTGGACACTGCCCCCGCGAGTTTGCCGTGGCGGAGCGCGGCTGTGTGCGCAGCACCAGCCGCAGCAGGTTGCCATGGCCCGGCGTCGGGA
>JAYVOY010000345.1:0-5206 GCA_043757645.1 Verrucomicrobiota bacterium | reverse complement strand
TGGAATCGTTGTAGAAATGCCGCTACGAAAATGATTCACGCTCCGCAGGAGCGGAATATGCCGCCCCTGACGGGGCTGGGAGGTTCATGGGGCTGGGGTGCTACAAAGATACCGCGCCTACGGCGCTCAATGCGACACGTCGGCGAAGAAGAATTTTGAGAAACAGGAGAGTTACTCGTGCCGCCCGTGCCGGACCCCGAATTACACCGTGCGCGCTTGGCGCGCCGTGGTGACGAATCTGATGTGCCGGCAGGAGTTCTTGTATGAGTGAACCAGCCTGAGTCGCGCATTGTTGGGGGCGAATGGGTTTCTTTACCTCGAATGAGGGCGCGTGACGGGGGGATACAAGGAATTGGCGAAAGTAGTGACTGACCTCGTTACGACACGGCGCTATGTCGCAGAGTGGGGCAACCTCAATATTTGCGCGGACTCCCCATCAAGCGAAATGCCAAAGAAACCCCACAGCATATTGCCCAGATGCCGGTAATGATGAGGAACCCCATAAACGGAGAAGGGTTCTCAAAATCAATGTAACTCCCAAAAGGGAATTCTCTAAACTGTCCCCAAGTCCGCTTACCAGAGACAGATAGTAAGCTCCTGTGGAAGAAGTAATCGGGAAAATCAGCGGTAACCATATCGCCTTCTGTTAGGATAATGACACGTTCAGGCCGGTCAAGATTATAGTGCCCTAGGAATGTATTCCAAGAAAAACAAATCACGAAAGAATAAGCTAGATAAGTTCCTAATAGCCAAAAAAAAGCCTTGGCATAGGCTGGCTCGTCACGACGCTTCGTAGCAACTACTTGCACTGCTGCCTGTAGAGCATTCGCCGCCTGATTTTGTGTGTGGTCCTCGCTTCCAGCCCTGGTCATGCTTAACACAATCCACGATCTTCTCTTTTCCATTATTTCCATCTCCATCGCTGTGGACGCAGATTGGGCTGACTCAGCGTCACGCAATTCGTTGAATTCGACACCGTTGACAGTATTTTTGATCTTGAATTGGTAGGTGTCCATACCCCTAAAAGTGAGTGATAGTTATTGACCGATACCCACTCGCTTGGATTGAATTTCACTAATAGTGAAAGTCTTATTGAGGATTTTGAGTCCATCAACGACTTGGCCGAAGGTCTCAAAGGCTATCCCAATGGTAGCACTCCCCCCTTTTTGAAAATCGATTGTCATTGCGACATTCTGCCCAAGAACGGCAGCGAAGCGCAGGTCTGATTGCCAGTTGAAACTCTCCAAGAGTGGATTTATCTGCGCTAAGTTCTCATCTGCTGAAGCAGAGAGTTTGCAGTCGCTTTTTGCGATTGGTTGAAAGAAATACGGGGCTGCATTGGTTTGCTTGAGAATGCACGTCACTGTTGAACTGGATAATACAACATTCGTCGCTTTAGCACTTTCGATTTTAACTATTACCCCTCGAACCATCTTGCCTTTAAATATGGCCGACTCCGCCCAGCCTTGGAAATCTGATTCCGATTTTAGCCCCACAACTTCGGGCTTACCTGGATAATCAATCTGCTTCATGCTCTTTGGCGACACGTCTCCGTATGACACCAACTGAACGTCCACTTCCGATTTTGGAGTGACGATAATTTTCTGTTTAATTTCAGTGGTGTTTGGCTTTAGTTGTTGAGATTGAGTTGCGTTAACGCCCGACGGTGACAGTTCGACTCGCGAACTGCTCTTGTCACAACCTAACGCGAGGCAAGCTAAAGCGAGGACATAGATGTAATGTTTCATGGCTTTTGTTCTTAAATTGAGACTGATTAAGATGAGCTAGCCCGGAAGCGCGATGCTCACCGTGTCACTCCATGGCCCGGCTGTTCGTCGCCGTTGGAGTAGATGGCGCGGTAACGCCAGCCGCGGGGCCGGGATGGAATGGGCCTGTGTAGCAATTGTTCATGTGAAGCAGATTGCGTTTACCCATTCACAATCACCCGCAGCACCGGGCCGAACTGCATGGAGGGGGTGCTGTTGTCCCACCAGCAGGCGCGGTAGTCGCGCCATTCGGGCGTGCCGGGCACTTTCACCGGGCGGGTGTCGGTCCACGGGGAGGCGGTGTCGCTGCCCACCGGAATGAAGCCGGCGTCGCCCTGCCGCTGACATTCAATCCACACGCCGTCGTGCTCGTGCAGCACGAAGCGGAGTTCCACGCTGTTCAGCGCGAGCGTGCCCTGCGTGAGCGACGGCGGGGCGTCATGCGCGGTGGCGGCGGCCCCGATGACGCCGAGGTCTTTGCCGAGGGTGTCGGTGTAGCCTTCCGCCGTCTTCCAACGCGCGATTTCCTCGAAGAGCCAGGTGAGCATCCCGAAGAAGGGCGTGCCGGTGGGCGGCGTGAGCGAGGCGGGCACGGGCGGGGCGGCGCTGGCAGCGGGATCGGGCGTGCCGGTGGCAATGTTGTTGCGCCAGTTGGTGGCGGCTGGCCCTTCGGGTCGGCGCGTGGGCGCATAGACCTGCCACGTCCAGACAAGCCAGTTGAGGGTGAGGGTGAGCTTGGTCTGGCGGGCGGTGCTGATGTCCAGCGCGGTGTAGTAGCCAGCGACCTTGCTCTGGAGGTTGGAGAACCAGAGGACTTGGTCGCCCTCGCGGTTGGGGAAGAAGGGTTGGTTGGCCATATTTGGGTGGGGTTTAGGGGTTGGGGTTTGGGGTTTGGGGAGGGAAGGGGTCAAAAAGAGCCGGATTGAGGTTTTCTGAGGGGATTTTGAGGTATTCTGAGGCGGAAAACCTCAAAACCGGGCCGGAAAACCTTAAACTTGCCTGAGAATACCTTGAATCTGTCTCTGAAAACCTCCAATCCATCACGAAATACCGCGAACTTGGGACGGAAAACCTCTCGATCGGCTGGGAAAACCCCAAGTCTGGGATGAAAAACCTCGAACCCGCCCCGGACAACCTCAAGTCCGGCTTGGACAACCTTGATTCCGCCTTGGAATACCTCATGGCTGGTTGGGAATACCTTGGCTGCGGGATGGAAAACCCTGGTTCCGGGATGGAAAACCTCGACTGCGGGAAGGTAGGGCGCGTCACTCCGTGCGCGGCGTGGGGTGGCAGGCAACGCGGCGGCGGGCAGAGGACTGCCCGCCCTACCCGCGTGGGGTGGGTAGGGCCGTCGCTGGGCGCGGCCGGGTTTGGGATTCTCGCCATCCCGTCCGTGCAGGGCGGGGAAACGGAAAGGTGGATTGGGGAACGAGGCCGCGCGCAACGCGGCCCTACCGGAAAAGCGGAACGCCGAGTGCGAGAGGGCGGCACTCAATAGTGAACTACTTCTCTCCGGGGGCATAAGTTGCGGAGTTGCGTAAACGAACGGGGCCGGGCGGGGTCAAGATTTTTTCCCGAATTTCTGAAATTGACAGTTCTTTTCCCGGCGGTCTTTGGTCGGATGACATCATGAAATCCACCGGCCCGCAGGGGGGGCAGTCCGTGGCCACCGGTCCCCGCGGCCGGGAGACAGCGCGCCCCAACCGTCCCCCCAGCGCGCTAATTCAACGCCACGCGGCGGCGCGTGAAGGTGGGGATGTCCAGATCCTCGCCGTTGAAAACCGTCGGCTCGCAGTGCTCGAAGCGGCCTTTGGTGGCGGCTTCGAGGGGGAGTTGTTGTTGCTCGGGACGCGGGGCTTTGCGGCGCGCGGCGGGGGTGCCGGCGCCGCGCGAAGTTCGGACAGGCACCGGCCCGGATGCGGCGGAGGGCGCGGCTTCCTCGGTCGCGACGGCGGGTGCGCGCACGCCGGGTACGGCGCTGATCGCGGGCAGCAGCGCGGCTGGAGCGGTCGCGGCGGAGGTGACATCCACGCGCGGCTCGGCGCTCAACGGCACAGGCATCGGAGTTGGCGTTGACGCAGGCGCGGGTGCGGCGTGCGGGACCGCGTGGAGCGGGATCGCGTGTTTCGAGGAGGAGTGGCGCGCGGCAAAAATCGTCACGAGCAAATCGTCGCCGAGCGTGGCGTCCTGCACCGCGCCGAAAAGCGGATGCGCGTGCGGGTATTGGCGGTTCAGGTTTTCCATCACACCGCTGATTTCGCTCAGGCCCACATCGCCCGCGGCGGCGAAACTCACGAGCATTGACGTCGCATCCGCCAACACTTTTCCGTGGTCGAGCAGCGGGTGCGCGGCGAGTTTTTCCATGATCTCTTGAGCGCGATTCGGTCCCGAGGCGGTGACCGTCGCGAAGGCGCTCTCGGAATGACGACCGCGAAAGGCCGCGCGGAAATTCGCGAAATCCAACTTGAACAACGGCTCGCCGTACAACAACCGCCCCACGCCCGCGACCGCCTGGCCGAGCAGTTCATACGCGAGCGTGAAGCTTTGCGCCGCGCCGGGATTCTCGCCGGCAAGGTGAAACAACTTCCCAAGCGGCAGCGTGACGACGGCGTCGGCGGCGGCCTTGATTTGCTCGAGCGCGCTGGCGGCGTTGCGCTGGCGCGCGGTGGGTTCGAAATCAAACGGCAGCGTGGCCAGCACGAGCACGAGCGCCTCGCACTCGCGCGCGAGCCGCGCCAGCACGGGCGTCGCGCCCGAGCCGGTGCCGCCACCGAGGCCCGCCACGAGGAAAACGAGGTCCGCGCCGCGGCACCATGCGCGCATCGCGTCGAGGCCCTCCTGCGCGGCGGTGTGGCCGAGTTGCATGTCGCCGCCCGCGCCGAGGCCGTGGGTGGCGCGCGCGCCGAGGGCGAGCTGGTGTTTCGCGCCGCCGGCGGGCAGCGCAAATGTGTCGGTGTTCACCGCGATGAATTCCGCGCCGGGAAAGCCCGCGCGCTCGAGTTGCGCCAGCGCGCGGCAGCCCGCGTCGCCGACGCCAAAAAAACGCACGCGCAACGCGCGCGGCGTCGCCGCGGGTCCGGTCGGGTAATCGATTTGATTGATCATGGGCAACACCGGTTTTCGCCGGGATTATTTGCGGGCCACCGCCCCGCGCCGGGGGGTGAAAATTTTGAAACGCTCGGCCAGCCGTTCCATCACGGTGTCGCCGGTGGAACGCCGGCTCACCTGCGACGCGCCAAACTTCACGAGTCCGATCGCGGTTTGATTCTCGGGCAGCAACGTCACGCTGGTCGGGCCGCCCAGCCCCGCCGCGCCGACGCAGACGGGAAGACGGAAAATAATTCTGGCCAACTCCTCGATGCCCGGCGTGCAACTGCCGCCACCGCACAGGAACACACCCGCGCCGAGGCATTCCCACAAGTGCTGCTCGGTCAGCGCCT
>JAYVOY010000344.1:0-5212 GCA_043757645.1 Verrucomicrobiota bacterium | reverse complement strand
GTTCGGCGCGGGCGGCGCGGCCGAGCAACTCGAAGCCGTCGCCGCGGCGCACGCCGAGATCCTCGGTTTGCAGGGCCAGCGCGGACCAGACGTTGGCGAGGTCGCAGATGCGAATCAAACCCGTTTCGCCATCGCTGACTTCCGCGCCCGTTTCCGGCGAGACGATCAACGCGCGCGCCCACGGTGGAAAACGGAAGCGTCGTGGCTCGGCGGCGCGCGCGGAAACGGCGGTGTCGTAAGCCTGGGAACTCAGTTCGCTCATGCCGTATTCGCAGACGATGCGCGACGCGGGGATGCCGAGGCGGCGCGTGATTTCACGGTGCAATTCCGCTTTCGGCAGCGTGCGCGAACGGCCCTTGTAGCCGCCGGTTTCGAGCACGCGCGAACCGGCGGGCAACTTCACGACGGCGTTTTTTGCGGCGAGCTGATCGAGCAAATGAACGAATAAAAATGCGGTGCCGAACACGATCACCGGCGTGCTGTCCGCGGCGGCAACGCGCAGTTTGGTGACGGTGTTTTCAAAATCGAGATGCCACGCGCCATCAGCATCGACGCGCCCGAGGAAGGCGGCGCGCGGCCCGAGGAAGGCGGCGCGCGGCCCGCGCGACGCGGCGGCGATGGTGCCGAACATGTGCGCGAGCGACGAGTGCGGGACGGCGTCCGGTGGCGGCGTGAGGAAAAATTGTTGCGGCTCGGGCTTGGAATTCGAGCCGTCGCAGTCCGCGTGCAAATGGCGACGAAACCACGGCAGCAACGAGGCTTCGTAGAGCCGCAGCGATTCCGCAGAGTGGAAGTGGCGGCTCGGAATTTGCCCGGTGGTGCCGCTGGAATGAAACACGGTCGCGCGCGCATCGGGCGGGAGCGCGGTCACTGCGAGTTCCTTGAACGCGGCGACGGGCAACGGCGGGATTTCGCGCCAGTGAGCGGGCGGTGTCGCGGCGGCGGGGCGGGCGCGGCGCCAGGCGCGCAGGGCGGGGTTGTGTTGCGTCTGCAACGCGAAGAGTTCGAGCGCGAGCGTGTCGAATTCGGTCTCGCGCGCGGCGGCAACAGTCTCCGCGGACCGCCGCCGTCCCGGCGGCTCACGATGTTCCAATGCGGACGGGGCGGAATTTGCCTGCGGCTCGGAAGGGAAACTGTTTGGGGAACCTCGCGTCCCCGCAGAGATCACCGTTTCCGATGGGTCACGCCTTGAGCCGCCAAGATGGCGGCGGTCCGCGCAAGGCACGGTTGCCGCCTCTGCGACGGTGGAGTTTCTCGCGCGGGGCGGCTCGGCGCTGGTGGCGCGAATGAACGCGTGGATGCGTTCGGCCAGTTCGGAAAATGCTGCGGGTGTGCGACTCATGCGGTTTTATTTCGTTCGGCTGGTGTTCCGCCACAGCCGTCGCGGGACCGTAGCGGGTGCGCGCGGCGGGGACAAGACGGAGCGCGGAGAATGTTTCACCGCGGGCGCATCCAAGTTTTTTTCAGCCCACACTCCCTCTCATTAGCTCCGGGCCACAGCCGGGTGCCAATGAGATTTCCAAACGACTTGCAAGAAGCTGGAATGCGCCCTTTTGACCGCGGAGAGGCGGGCGATTCAGTCGGGGAAAAGTTAGAGCCTCGTTACCTCGGCTCCTACAAGGATGGCGATGTGGACCCCGTGCCTGCGCGAAATATCATCCGCGCGCCGCGCCCCCATTTTGTTCTTCACCTTCCCCCGCCATCCCCCATCTTTCGCGCGTGTCCTATCAGGTCATCGCCAGAAAATACCGGCCGCAACGCTTCCGCGACGTGGTGGGGCAGGAGCACGTCACGCAGACCCTCGCCAATGCCATCGCGGCTCATCGCATCGCGCACGCGTATTTGTTTTGCGGCCCGCGCGGCACGGGCAAGACCACCGTCGCACGCATTTTTGCAAAGTGTCTGAACTGCACCGACGGCCCGAAGGCGGACTTCCCTGACGACGATCCGCGCTGTCAGGAAATCGTGGAGGGACGGGCGCTGGACGTGATCGAAATCGACGGCGCGAGCAACAACGGCATCGAGCAAATCCGCGACCTGCGCGAGGCCGCGAAGTTTTCGCCCGCCACCTCGAAGTTCAAAATTTACATCATCGACGAGGTTCACATGCTCACGACGGCGGCGTTCAACGCGCTGCTGAAGACCCTCGAGGAACCGCCGGCGCACGTGAAATTCCTCTTCGCGACGACCGATCCGCAGAAGGTTCTCCCCACGATTCTCTCGCGCTGCCAGCGCTTCGATCTGCGCCGCATCCCCGCGACGCTCATCGTCAGCCACCTCAAACACATCGCCGCGCAGGAAAGCGTCGCGATCGATGACGCCGCGCTCCAGGCGGTGGCGCGCGGCGCGGATGGCGGGATGCGCGACGCCGAGTCCACGCTCGATCAGCTCATCAGTTTTTGCGGCAACCGCATCGAGGAGGCCGACGTGCTCTCGATGTTCGGCCTCACCGCGCAGACGCAGATTCTCGCGATCACGCAGGCGATTCTCGACGGCCAGCCCGAGGCCGCGTTGCGCGAGTTGAACAATCTCGCGCGCGGCGGCAAGGACCTCGGGCGTTTGCTCACGGACCTGCTCACGCATTTTCGCAACCTGCTGATTTACGTCGTCTCGCAGGGCGATTTGCGAATGCTGGAAATCTCCGAGAACGAAGCCGCGCGCCTCGCCGAGCAGGCCGGCGGCGTGAATCTCGACGCGCTCACGCGCATTCTCGAAGTGCTCACCGATTGCGAGGGCAGCTTCCGCGACGCGGCCTCGAAGAAAATTCTGATCGAAGTCGCGTTGCTCAAGGCCATCCGCGCGCGGCACGCGGTGCCGATCGAGGCGGTGTTGAAACAATTGCAACAACTGCGCGGCGGCGGCGGCGCGGCGGCAACGGCGGTCGCGGGGACAAATCCCGCGCCGACATTGGCACCGGTGCCTGCCGCAGCGCCCGCGCCGGCGCCGCGAACCGCGCCGTCCATCTCGCTTTCCGCGGCCTTCGCGCAAGTCACCGCCGCGGAGTCCGCGGCCGCTACCGTTTCGTACGCCAAGCCCGCCGCCGCCCCGGCCCCAACACCAGCGCCCGCGCCCGCTCCCGTGCGAACGGAGACCGCCCCGCCCCCGCCCGCCGATCTCGGCACGCTGTGGCCCGCGTTGATGGCCGCAGTCGAACGCGCGAACAAATTCACCCACTCGACGCTGAAAACGGCGCACCCGGTTTCACTCGCGACCCAGTTGCTCACGATTGGTTTTGATCCCGAGTTCGAGACGCAAATGCACCTCGCGGACAACGCGAAAACGCACGCGCTGTTGCAGACGAAACTTCACGAACTCGGCCAGCCGCACGTGCAGGTGAAGTTCGTCGTGGCCGAGGCCCCCGCGGATTTCCAACGCCCCGCGCCGCCCGCGCCTGAACCCGTCGCCGCACCGCTGCCGCCAGCCGCCGCCGCCGCGTTTGGCGCGAAAAAATCTGAACCGTCCGCCGCGTCCGCGAAACCCGGAGCGCCCGCCGCCGCCGCGCCCACCGCGCCTGCGAAACCGCGCACCGAGTCGGTTTCTTTCAGTCAGGATGATTTCAAGAACGACCCGTTGATCCAAAAAGCCCTCGAAGTTTTCAAAGGCACCATCGTGGACGTGCGCGCGTGACCCGCGCCCGCCTCCGCACAAACCCATCCATCCACCATGTCCAGCATCGGCAAATTGATGAAGCAGGCTGCGCGCATTCAGCAGCAGATCGAGAAAACCCAAAGCGACCTCTCCGGCCGCACGGTCGCGGCCAGCAGCGGCGGCGGCGCGGTGAAGGTCGTCGCCAAATGCGACGGCCTCCTCCAGTCGATCAAACTCGATCCCGCCGCCGTGAACCCCGCGGACACGCAACTGCTCGAGGACCTCGTGATCACCGCCGTGAACAACGCGCTGGCGCAGGCGAAGGAAATCTCCAACGCCGAGATGGGCAAGGTCACCTCGGGCTTCAGCCTGCCGGGGTTGTGAGCCGCCCCGCGCTCGGGAGCGCGGCCCTCCGGGCCGCAGCGGCGCCGCACATACTGACGGCGCGGAATACTCGTGGCTCTCTGTCGCGTCGGTGCCGCTGCGGGCGGGACGCCCGCGCTCCAGCGCCGCAACGGCGACACTTTTGAAATGGCCGCCCTCCCCACTCTCGTCACCGCGCTCGTTTCAGCGTTGAGCAAGCTGCCCGGCATCGGGCCGCGCTCGGCCGAGCGCCTCGCGCTGCACCTCATCCAGACCGATCCCACCTACGTGCGAATGCTCGCGGACGCGCTTGTCGCGGCGCGCGAACGCATTCAGTCGTGCAAAACCTGCGGCGGACTGACGGAGGAACAGCCGTGCGCGATCTGCGCTGATCCGCGGCGCGACGCCAGTCTCGTGGGCCTCGTCGAGCGCGCGACGGATATTTTGAGCCTCGAAAAATCCGGCACGTTTCGCGGGCGTTATCACGTGCTCGGCGGAAAAATTTCGCCGCTCAACGGCGTTGGCCCCGAGGATTTGCGCATCGCGGAACTCGAACGCCGCCTGGGATCCGAACCGATCAAGGAAGTCATCCTCGCGCTCGGCACCGACGTCGAGGGCGATGCCACGAGCCACTACCTGGCGCGTCGCCTCGCGAGCCGCGGCATCAAGGTCACGCGCATCGCGCACGGTCTGCCCGCGGGCAGCGGCTTGGAATACGCGGATGATCTGACGTTGAGCCGCGCGCTCGAGGGGCGGCGGGAGATGCAATGAAACGGCGCGGGGTGACGGCTGGGTTTCATTGGCTGACTTGTCGCTGGGAAAGGCGAGCAGAACGGATTGAAAGAGGGGTTGTTGTTGAGACACGCCCGCCCTCACCCCGGCCCTCTCCCCCGGGGAGAGGGAGAGCCGCTCGACCGCTTTGGAGAAATTTCGACGCTCCCCGTACGCTTCCCGTCGCACTCGTGTTCGCATCTGTGCGTGCGAAACGAGAGGGACATTCGATACTTCCAAAACGCGGCGAATGTTTCTCCCTCTCCCCGGGGGAGAGGGCTGGGGTGAGGGCGGGCGGCAACACAATCGCCGCACGGCCAGATTCTTCCGCCCCTTTCCAACAACGAGAAATCGAAACCCATTCACGACCGTCGCAACCGTTGGTCCTCCTGCCGCCAAAATGAAACCTCCGAAAGCCGTTGTTTTTGATTTGGGAAAAGTGCTCGTGGATTTCGACTACGGCATCACCGTGCGCCGACTGCACGCGCAG
>JAYVOY010000343.1:0-5215 GCA_043757645.1 Verrucomicrobiota bacterium | reverse complement strand
CGCTGTGCGACCGCGTGTACGCTCGACGCATTCGGGATTTTCGCATCGTCCTGGCACGCTCGAAAGCGGTGTCGCCGCTCTCGCTCTGCCACCGCAGTACAAAAACGGTGGAGTCGTCGCTGCGCGCGGCCCCGTTCGGAATTCAAACTGGAAATCCGAAATGAGTTAGAACGGGGAGCGAGGACTTGCACAACCAGACCCCACCGTCCACTTCGCGGCGAATTTTTCACCAATCCAGCAAACTCGACTTGCGTTCACCCCGCGCGCGTGAAAACTTCCGCGCACTTTTTATGGGACACGTAAAACTCCACATTCCCGGACCAGTCGAAGTCAGCGCGAAAACCTTTGCGGCGTTCTGCCAGCCGATGATCGGCCACCGCGGGCAGGGCTTCAAAGACCTCTGCGCGAAGATGCAGCCGCAGTTGCAAACACTGCTCGGCACGAAGCAACTCGTCTATCTGAGCACCTCCTCCGCGTGGGGCGTGATGGAGGGTTCGCTGCGCAATCTCGTCGGCAAGAAGGTGCTCAACTGCATGTGCGGCGCGTTCTCCGACAAGTGGCTCGAGGTCTCGAAGCGCTGCGGCAAGGACGCCGAGGGCTTGCAGGCGCCGTGGGGTTCGCCCATCCGCGCCGAGGCGATCGACCAAAAACTCGCGACGGGCCAGTTCGACGCGCTCACGTTGATTCATAACGAAACCAGCACCGGCGTGATGAGTCCGCTCGCGGAAATCGCGGCGCTGAAGAAAAAATATCCCGACGTGATGTTCATCATCGACGCCGTCAGCTCGATGACCGCCGTGCCGCTGAATTTCGACGCGCTCGGCATCGACGTGCTGCTCGCGGGCACGCAGAAGGCCTTCGCGCTGCCGCCGGGCCTGACGGTTTTCACCGCGTCACCCGCCGCGCTGGCGAAGTCCGCGACGGCGAAGGATCGCGGGTATTATTTCGATTTCGTCGAGTTCCAGAAGAACGCGGCGGAAAGCATGACGCCCAGCACGCCGAGCATCAGCCACATCTACGCGCTCTCGAGCAAGCTGGATGAATTCTTCGCCGAAGGTTTGGAGAATCGTTACGCGCGCCACCAGCGCACGAACGCGATGGTGCGGAACTGGGCGGCCAAGCACGGCTTCACGCTGTTCCCCGACGCGGGCTTCGAGTCCCTCACGCTCACGTGCGTGAACAACGGCGCCAAGCCCGGCGGCCGCGTCGCAGATGTCGCCAAGCTCCAGAAAGCGATGAAGGAACAAGGCATCCTGATCGACGGCGGCTACGGAAAAATCAAAGGCACCACCTTCCGCATCTCGAACATGGGCGACGAAACCGAGGCGAGCATGACGCCCGTCATCGCCGCGCTCGATCAGGCGCTGGCGAAGCAGTAAGACGGGGTAAGACGAAGGCGCGGCGCGGTGGAAGCCGGGCGTGAGGGTGCGGTGGAATCGAGTCGCGCTGCGGGGAATGAAGTTCGGTGGCCGATGGAAATCTTGGCCGCCGCCGTTCAAAAGGGCGGTTCTCCCTCACCCCTGCCCTCTCCCGCTGGGAGAGGGGGAATCATCGTCCGTCTTCTGTGGAATTGAGCACAACGGTTTTGCGGAGATCTCCAAAACCCGGTGGGACAGCCAAACGTTCTCCCTCTCCCAGCGGGAGAGGGCAGGGGTGAGGGAGAGCGGCCACGACGAATCCATCGTGCCCGAATCACCGGGGGTTCTTCCGTCTCGCGCTTCGCAGCGCCCGCTCAATCCGGATACCCCGCCGGATGCTTCACGTGCCAGCGGTACGCGGTGGTCACGATGTCCTCGAGTTTCGGGAAACGCGGACGCCAGCCCAGTTCGTTGAACGCCTTGTCCGCGCCCGCCACGAGCCGCGGGGGATCGCCCGGGCGACGCGGCTTCTCGATTGCCGGGATGCGTTTGCCGGAAATTTTTTCGCACGTGCGAATCACCTCGCGCACCGAGTAGCCCTCGCCATTGCCGAGATTGAAGAATCCGCTCTTGTCCGGTTGCAGCGCGAGGATGTGCGCGTGCGCGAGATCGACAATGTGGATGTAGTCGCGGATGCACGTGCCGTCCGGCGTCGGGTAATCGGTGCCGTAAATCTCGCACTGCGTCGCCTGCCCGAGCGCGACCTTCAGCACGTTGGGAATCAGATGCGTCTCGACCTTGTGATGCTCGCCGAAGCGCTCGCTCGCGCCCGCCGCGTTGAAATAACGGAAGGCCACGAAGTCGAGTCCGTGAATCTTCTGAAACCACAGGAGCATCTTCTCGAACATCAGCTTCGACTCGCCGTAGGGATTGATCGGGCGTTGCGGCAAATCCTCCGTCATCGGCACGCGATCCGGCGGGCCGTAGGTGGCGCACGTCGAACTGAAGACAAATTTCCGCACGCCCGCCGCCGCCGCCGCCTCGAGGAGATTCAAGCCGTTGGAAACATTGTTGCGAAAATACTTCGTCGGGTTGGTCATCGATTCGCCCACCTGCGCGAACGCCGCGAAATGAATGACCGCCTCCGCCTTCGTCTCCTGCACCGCGCGCAGCACCGCCGCGCGCTCGCGCAAATCACCGGGCACGAACGCCGCGCGCGGATCGACCGCTGACCGATGCCCCTCGCTCAGGTTGTCGAACACCGTGACCGCGTGCCCCGCGTTGAGCAGCTCCTCGACGCACACCGAACCGATATAGCCGGCGCCGCCGGCGACAAAAACGTTCATCGAAGTAAATACTACTGGGTTGATTGATTTTCCAAAAACTTCTCCCCTGATTCGCCATCCCGCGAAAACACCTCGGGAACATCTGGAACGATCCGAACGAGACCTGCTGTTTTCATCGGAACCGCAGCCCGAACCTTGAGTCACGTTCCCGGCTTGAGCAAGTTTTCGCGTCGCTCCTGCGGCAGCGGGCTGCGCTCGATCCACTGCCGCGCGGCCGCCGGGTCGGCCTTGAGCCAGCGCCGCGCCCACTGCTCGACCAGCGACTGGTTGTCCGGTAGCGCCGCCACTTTTTCCATGAAGGGCAGCGCCGCGAGCGGATCGTTGTAGGTCGTCTGCTGGACAAAACTGTTGATCGCCACGTCGCGCGATTTTCCCTCCGGCAGATTTTTCAACCACTCCGTCGCCCCCGCCGAATCACTGCGCGCCCACGAATTCACAATCGATTGCATCGCCGAATCACGCGTCGGCCCCTCGGGAAACGCCCCGACCCACGCCGCCGCGCCGCGCGGATCGGCACTGGCCCACTGCGACACCACGTTGTTCGCCGCGCGATTCTGCACGTCGCCGACGGGCAGCGTGGCGACGAACGCGGCCGCGTCTTGCGGCGATTGCGTGGCGAGTCCCGTCGCCACATTTTGCAGCGCCTGATCGCGCGTTTCGCCCGCGGGTAATTGATTCGCCCACGCGACGGCCCCGCGCGGGTCGTTCGCGGCCCATTGATTCGCCACGGTGGCCACCATCCCGTTTCGCTTTTCCCCCGCGGGCAGCGCGAGCGCGAAATCCGCCGCGTCCTGCGGCAGCTCCTGCGCCCAGCGATAACTCAGGTTCTGCAACACATTTTGCTGCCCCGGCCCGTCGGGCAATTGCTTGGCCCACGCGACCGCACCCGCCAAATCGCGGTTCGCCCAACCACTGGCCACCGAGCCGAGCATCTCCTGTTGCGTCTGGCCCGCGGGAAGTTTCTGCACCATCTCCAGCGCCACCGCGGGATCGTTGTTGACCAAGCTCCACACCATGTTGCGCGCCGCATCCAGTTGCGACTGTCCGGGCGGCAGGGTTTGCACCCACGCCACCGCCTTCGCCGGATCGGTTTGCGCCATTTGGCTCGCGATCAAGGAAATCAAATTGTTGCGCACCTGCCCCACCGGCACGTTCGCGAGATAAGCCACCGCCGCGGTCGCGTCCGTTTGCGCCAGCACGGAAAGCGCGGACTGCATCGCGCTGTTGCGCGCCTGTCCCGGCGGCAGCGCGCCCACCCATTCCATCGCCGCCCGCGCATCGTTCTGGCTCCACGCGGAAACCAGACTGCTCACGAAACTATTGCGCGCATT
The DNA here is from genome assembly GCA_043757645.1 of Verrucomicrobiota bacterium. GTDB lineage: Bacteria > Verrucomicrobiota > Verrucomicrobiia > Limisphaerales > BJHT01 > BJHT01. The sequence goes on along the minus strand of JAYVOY010000343.1, from coordinate 1,180 downwards.
CCCCATCGGCAGGCTTGTCGCGAACGCCGCCGCAGCCTGCGGATCCTTCGCCGCCCACGGGCCGCACAAACTTTGCAACGCAGTCTGCCGCGTCCGGCCCTCCGGCAATTGCTGCGCCCACGCGAGCGCGGCGGGCAAATCACCCTGCCCCCAACTCACCGCGAGCGACCCCGCCAACTCGGCCTGCTGCGCGTTCGGCAAACGATGCAAAACCTCCACCGCCGCGCCGACATTGCTGCCCGCGAGTTCGGTGACAATTCCGCGCAGCGCGCTCTTGCGCAGCCCCGCGTCCGTCAGCCCGTTCGCCCACGCCACCGCCGCCGCGGAATCTTTCGCGGCCCAGCGGCCCGCCAGATTTTGCACCGCATTGTCCCGCTGATAACCCGGTGCGAGCCGCGAGATTTGCGCCGCCGCCGCCGCGGGATTTTCCAGCGACCACGTGTTGAAGATCGAGAAGTTCGCCGCGTCGCGATTCTGTTTTTTCGCGAGCGACGCCGCGAGTTCCAGCGCCCGCGCCGGGTCTTGCTGCGCGACCACCGGCAGCAACGCCTGCCAAAAGCGGTTGCGCTCCTCGCCCTCCGGCATCGTCTCCGCGAACGCAAACGCCGCGGGTAAATCCCGCCGCGCCCACGCCTCCGCCACAATGCCCACCGCCTGCGTGCGCTCGTGCGCAATCTTCAAGCCCTGCGCGAACTTCATCGCCGCCGACGGGTCCGCCTCCGCCCAGCGCCCGAGCAGCAACGCGAGCACGCCGTACCAATTGCGCTGGCGACTGCCGGTCTGAAGTTTCGCCAGCAGCGCGGGAATGTCCCCGACCGCCACGCGCGCGACCACGTCATGAACCGTCGCGCTGTAAATCCCCGCCGACGCATCCACCATCAACCGCCGCACCTGCGACTCCAATTCGTCGAGGCCGACGCCCGCACCGGCGCCCGCGGGAGCAGCCGCGAACGGCGCGTGTTTAGTCACGGGCTTGGGAATTTCAACCGCGCCCTCCGCCAGTGGTCGCGCCATCCCCTGCCCTGCTGGCTTCACCGACGCCGCCTGCCGCTGACCAACGACGTAGCCCACGGCCACACCACCGACACACAGCACCACGGAAAAAATTTTGGAAACACTCATGCAACGCTCGCGCGGAAGGCGCTTTGATAAGGGAGCCAGCGCACTGAAGAAAGCCCTT
>JAYVOY010000342.1:0-19888 GCA_043757645.1 Verrucomicrobiota bacterium | reverse complement strand
CGATAAACGCGTCGCTGTCCTGGTTCTGCTTTTTCGCGAACGCGCGCACTTCCTGGCTGATCTGCATCGAGCAGAACTTGGGCCCGCACATGGAGCAGAAGTGCGCGGTCTTGGCGCCTTCTGCGGGGAGCGTCTGGTCGTGGTATTGTTCGGCGGTGTCCGGATCGAGCGACAGGTTGAACTGGTCGCGCCAGCGGAAGTCGAACCGCGCCCGGCTCAGCGCATCGTCGCGCAGTTTGGCGGCGGGGTGCCCCTTGGCGAGGTCGGCGGCGTGGGCGGCGAGTTTGTAGGTGATGACGCCGGTTTTGACGTCTTCTTTGTTGGGCAGGCCGAGGTGTTCTTTGGGCGTGACGTAGCAGAGCATGGCGCAACCATACCAGCCGATCATGGCGGCACCGATGCCGCTGGTGATGTGGTCGTAGCCGGGCGCGATGTCGGTGGTGAGGGGGCCGAGGGTGTAGAAGGGGGAGCGCACGCGCCCTCGCGTGCAGTGGACAGCGCCCCCGCTGACCACATCTCCGGCGGGAAGACCGAACGACGAGAGCGTCGCTCGGAACACGCGAGGCGCGTGTGCTCCCATGTTTTCCTCGATCATGTGCATGGGCACGTGGCCGGGGCCTTCGTTCATCACATGCACGCCTTTGGCCCAGGCACGTTTGGTGAGTTCGCCCTGCACTTCGAGTTCGCCGAACTGGGCCTTGTCGTTGGCGTCGGCGATGCTGCCGGGCCGGAGGCCGTCGCGCTGATGGCAATGATTCAATTCAACTTGGGCAAAACTTTTCAAATTCAACTCGCGTTAAAATTTTCCGTGAACCCGGCAAATGTTTTAACCGAAATTGTCCTCGCGCTCAATCGAAACCGGACGCGCTCTCGACAACGAAAGTTTCCCTCGCCACGCGCAGCCGGGAAATCGGGATTTACAGTCAAGAAATCGCCAGTTACATCCGGGAAATCGCCGCCGAGAGTCAGGAAATGGCCGTGAACATTGAGGAAATCGCGGGTTACACCCGCCGCACCGCCGCGCCCGGCTTGGCGACGATTGCCAGCAGCCGATTCACGCCCATTGAGGCTTGCGCGAACCGCATCGTGAAGACTTCATCGCCGGTATTTCAACTGCTCCGGCTCGCGGCTGGTGTGGAAAACAGAGAGAATCACGATGCGCTCGGCTTCAATCAGAAAGTGAATCACAAAAGGAAAACGGCGGAGAACAACCGCGCGGCGGACTTCACCCCGGACTTTGGGAAACCATTCGGGATTGTCCGCGATGCGCTGAAAGTATTGTTCAATCGCGGCGCGGAATTCCCGCCCCAAGCCTTCACGCTCGCCTTCATAATGGGCAATGGAATCGTCGAACTCCTTTTCTGCAATGCGGCGAAGAACGAAGCCGCGTTTCATTTGCGATATTTCGCGTCGAGCCGGGCTTTGACTTCTTCCAATGAAACGACGTCGTCGGGATTATCGCGGTGCTCCTGCAAGCGGCGGTCAATCAATTCCGCCTCGCCGGGCGTCAACTCGTGCGAACCGACGATGCCGTCCCAAAGGTTGCGGCACAGTTCGATTTGTTCCGCGAGCGGAAGTGCGCGCGCTTCTTTGAAAACCATTTCCGAACTCATGGCGATAATTTACTCTTTCGATTTGCCCGCGCAAGCAAGGTTTTCATACCAGCAGCGGCGTTTGGCGGGCAAAGGTTTGCATCGGGAGAGTCCCCCGGAGCGCCGGTCTCCGACCCGGCTGGAGTTGAGATTCGCCCCAGAAACGCGCCGGATCGGAGATCGGCGCTCCGCCACGCGTGCCGAGTCGGGGGAACTCTCCAGATGCACACGGGCAAAACCCCTCACTTTTCCCCCTTGCTCCCCTCCACCGATTGCATACCCGCCGCCCATGAACTCCCGCCTTCAAGTCCAACTCAACATGGTGGGCGCGTGCATCACCGTCGCCCAAAGCGCCGACTACAAACCCGTCTGGAACGGCCAACCCCCCGCCGATTTCGGCACGGACATCGTGCAGCTTGCGACCGACTACGGCGCAATCACCGCCAAAGCCGCGCAAGCCGACGGTGCGACCGGCGGCGCTGCCGACGCCAAAGCCGTGGCCGAAACCGCGCTTGAAGATGCCGCGTTCGTTCTCGCCCGCGCCCTCGCCATTCACTTCAAAAAAACCGGCGGCTTGGATCGTCACGGCAAGGTGGACGTGACCAAGAGCGAAATCATGAAACTGCGCACGCAGGAGTTGGTGAACAAGACCACTTCCATCCGCGACCTCGGCACAGCCGCCGTCAGCGAAGCCGGAGCAGCCGGACGCGGCGTGACCGCCGCCCGCGTTGCCGCGCTCACCGCTGCCATCACCGCGTTCAGCAACGTGATGAGCACCCCGCGCGGCCAGATTGTGAACCGCAGCGCGCTCCTGAAAGAAGTGGAAACCGACATGGCCGCCCTGCTCGAAAAAGTCAGCGACCTCGACGACCTCGTGGTGCAATTCGACAGCGGCGATGCTGGCAACCGGTTCAAAGAAGCGTGGAAACGCGCCCGCATCATCGTGGATTCCGGCGGTGGTGGTGGAGCAACCCCAACGCCCCCGACTCCGCCCACGCCGCCACAGGCGTAAAAATCAAATTCAGAAAACGCAAAGCGGCTTCCAGAAATGGAGGCCGCTTTTTTGTTTGGCGTCGGCAATCGAGCCGGGACGCAGGCCGTCGCGCTGATGGCAATGATTCAATTCAACTTGGCAAAAACTTTTCAAATTCAAAACCGCCTAAGTCGCGGTTGCTGGCGGCGGGGTCAAATCTTCTTCGGTCAACGTGTCTCCGTTCAACTGAATCCATACTGCGCCGTGCGGTGAACGAATCATCTGAAAGTCCTCGCTGATCCAACCAAAAGTTTCGATGCCTTCTTCGCGAACGACACCAACTTTCAAATCGCGCTCCTGCAATTCTTGAAGCGAATAACAGCGGCGTTGGCCGAGACGGGTATTGCAGATGGCGTGTCCCCAAGCGATCTGTTCCGGCGTGTGTTCCAGCGACGAGTAAACGAGCGGGATCAGGTGGAAAAGATTTACAGTCGTGGAGCGAGTTGCTCCTTCAATCTGCGTCGCGGCATTTCCCGTTCCGGCCTCATCTTCAAATGCAATGGTTGAATGCAATTGTTCGTATTGCAGCGTGCGCAGGCAAAGCGGACAACAGGTGATCCCATGGCGCAGAGAGTTCTGCCGTTCGTAGCCAGCGGCGTTGAGCAGGTTAGCCGCGTGCAAGACGGCGCGCAGATGACCGGCTTGAAGTGTCGTGTATGGGCTTTGGCGAGTTTGGACTGTGAGCCACGCCAGCACGCACTTGCAAAGATAGTTTGTTTCGCGATCCGCGTATTCCGGAGCGAAGATTCCTTGTGGCGGACCATCGTGGCGCTTCGTTCTTGCTTTGGTGATTGCAGCAACCCGCAGGACGTAGTGCCCACGGTCTTCAGCCCCATCGCCACGATCTTCAACTTTTTTTCCTTCACGCACCAGGTAGCGAACTTCCCATCCGGGCATCGGCGGAAAACGATTTAGCTCGTCGTGAGTGCGATAGAGGACAAAGGCATCCTTGCCAGGAGTCACGGGGGAATTCTTCTTCAAGAATTCAGGACGCGGTTTCTTGGCCGCTGCAAAGTATTGGTCTGGCTGCAAGCGCACCACGTAACCATCTGGATAGTTTTCCAGTTTCACTTCGGCCAACCACTCAAACGGGAGAATTACTTTATTGTTGCGGGCGACGTGGTTCTGATACGCGCCTTTTGCGCCGCCACGCGGTGTCGCAAAGCCTGCCTTGGTCAATTTGTCTTTGTCCTTGTCGGCAAGGAATCCCCACGCTTCGGTCGGATGCTTGTCGTGGTCGCCGCGATGTCCGTGCAAGCGGCGGCAACCATCAACGCCACATAGGGCAGGCAGATTCAGAGGTGCGCTCATATTGCGGCGAAAAATCCATTCTTGAGGTGGGCCGCATCCAGTTCGCCGCCGAGAAGCAGCGGAAGCACCGAATCACGGAGGCTACGCAGTCGGCGGGTTTGTTCTTGGCGGCCCAGCAACGCATCTGGCGAACAAACTGACTGCTCAAGCGGATGGCCGAGCGCCGTCAGAAACTGGACCGAAGAAATCACTTCGATGATCCGGTCTTGGGTCGGCAAGTCAGGCACGGCGATTTCAAACTCGAAAAGATCGCCCGCATAGAGTTCAGGATAGGTCGAACCATTCGCCACCTTGTCCAGATACGGGCGATTCGCCCGCAGCCAATGGGCCAGGTAGATTGGCCGCAGTCGCGGCCCGCAAGTGAAAGACAAGAACCCTTGATTCGTGACCATTGGAATCGCGTTCACCACAACGCAACCCACGGGGGCGCGTTTCGTGAGCAAGACAGTCCCGGCAGGAAGCAACCGTCCACCGACTTCGGCAAGTCCAGCTTTGGTCAACATCCGTTCCGTTCGTGAAACGAAAAGGTTGTCGCCAAAATTCGTGACCTCCTTGGGAGTCAGCCACGGAATGTCACCATCCCAAAACTCATCGCGTGAAGTTGTGGGTGTGCTCCCGGTTTCGGCTTTCAGAATCAGCCCCGCTTCGGCGTCTGGTGAAAGCGTCGAACGAAACCAAGATTTCGGAGTTGGAAGATAAGAACTAGCCATGGAGTAATTCCCGGAGCAGCGCGAGCGCGGAACGTGAGGCGGTATCTATTCCGGCAAGTTCCTGTTCGATTTCTTTGAGTTCTTTTCGCAAGATTTTCGGATTCCATTGAACCGACTCGCGCGGGGCAAAACCAACGTATCGGCCCGGCACGAGCGCGTAACGATGATGGCGAATTTCCTCAATGGTTGCTTCCGCAGAAAATCCGGGTTCGAGTGCGTCCTTTCGTTTGCCATCAAGATGACACCAATCGAGGTAGGCGCTGGCGATCTTGCCCACGTCATCCGGTGTCAGTTCTCGATGAGTCCGGTCAACCATTGTTCCAAGCTGGCGAGCATCAATGAAAAGTGTCCGGCCTCGGCGGTCTCTGTATCGCGTGTCGGATTTGTCGCGCGCCAAGAACCAGAGCGAGACAGGAATGGATGTGTTGAAAAAAAGTTGGATGGGAAGTGAAACAACGCAGTCCACTAAATCCGCATCAACGATTGCCCGTCGAATGTCGCCATCCGAACCGGACTGAACCGAAAGCGACCCGTTAGCCATCACGAAGCCAGCGCGACCACGCGGACTAAGATGTTGAATCATGTGCTGAATCCAAGCGAAGTTTGCGTTTCCAGAGTTGGGTTTTCCAAACTTCCACCGCGAATCGCTCAACATCAATTCGCTTATCCAATCGCTCATGTTGAACGGCGGATTGGCGAGGATGTAATCGGCGCGGAGTTCAGGATGAAGATTCTCCGCAAACGTGTCGGCTGCTTTCAAACCGAGGTTCACTTTAAGGCCATGAATCGCCATGTTCATTCGCGCAAGTCGCCAAGTGCCGGGGTTCGACTCCTGCCCGAACAACCGCAACTCGCCGGGATTGCCGCCATGCTCATCAATGAATCTCTGTGACTGAATAAAGAGACCGCCCGAACCGCAGCACGGATCATAAACCGTCCCCGAAAACGGTTCGAGCATTTCTACGAGCAACCTCACGATGGACGGAGGCGTGTAAAACTCGCCGCCGCGTTTTCCTTCAGTCGAAGCGAAGCGACCAAGGAAATACTCATACACGCGCCCAAGAATATCGGCGCGTGACCCGTTGTATTCCGTAAAGTCGATTTCACTGATGACGCCGATGAGTTCGCCAAGCTTTGAGCCGACGAGACCCGTTCGCGCAAAAATCTTGGGCAGTGCTCCGATCAGGATTGGATTGGCCTGCTCCAACGCCTCCATCGCTCGGTCGAGCACGCGCCCGATTGTCGCCGTGTGTGCTTTTCCGCAGATGAACCGCCAAGAAGATTCTTCGGGGACGGCAAAATTCGACAACTCAGCCGAAGTGCCGTTGCGATGTCCGTTCTTGCGGATGCTTGCTGCTGCCTCCTCTTTCAACACAAAAGCCATTTGCTTCAACGGCACATCGTCAGTCGTGGAGAGGAAGCGAAGGAAAATGAGACCCAAGACAATGTGTTTGTATTCCGCCGCGTCGAGATGGCCGCGCAAGCGGTCGGCCGCCGACCAAAGTTGAGGGCCGAATGATAACGGAGCGGAACTGCGCTCTTGAACCATCTCGTCAAACGCCTTGGCCGTTGCCTCAACTGGTTTGTATGTGGGTGTCGGCATCTGATTGATTCAATATCAGTTTCAAGCTTTGGCGTAAAGCTCGCTGCCTTTCTCGGCAAACTCGCGGCTCTTTTCTTCCATTCCTTTTTGCATCGGGCGGGTCGCCCGCTGCGGCAGGCGAGACGCCCGCGCTACCTTGAAGGGGATTGGGGCACTTGCCGCCGTTCGCGGACTTGGCTTTGTCGAAAAGGCTGTCCACGGTTTCGCCGGCAAAAAGTTTTTCGCGCCAAGCGAGGGAGTCGCCCTGACCCACGCGCCACGCGGCGAGCAGGCGCGCGACTTTGGACGCGGGCAGCCGTTCCAGCAGGATGCCGGTCGCCTCCTCAACGGTGGCCTGTTCGTTTCGACTTGGATGCTCATAACTTTTGCATCAGGCGGGCCGCCCGCGCTACCTCACGTTTTGCGGCGTTTGATGGGCAGGTTGGCAAGGGGATGGCCGGAGCGTTTCTCGCGCTTGCGCAGGTCGGCAAAGAGGCGATGCACATCGTGGCCGCGCTCGGCGGACAATTTGTCCTTGATGCGCCAGATTTCCTGAAGCACCAGGTCGCCGCCGCTATGAATCGTTTGTTCTTTTGCTGTTTTCATGGCGTCATGTTCCGGGTAGTTCGCCCGGCGTATAGATTTCTGGAAGGGTGTAGCCTTGCTTTTCCACCAACCGGCGCAGTCGTCCAGTGATGGCGGCGTTGGCAATGTGCCGACAGTTCCATGTGAGCAATATATCCATTCCGTAAGCGGTGGCGAGCGCGATGTGCGCGGCGTCGCCGTCAGCGGTCGCGGGAAGAAGGCCCGATTTCAGCACATCATCGGCCAGCGCTTCAACGTCGGGAGTCGAAATCAACAGGGCGATGCCAGCCATGAGTTCGAGGCGGCGCTCCGCCATCACGCGTTCTCCGGCGGCGATTTCGTCGAGGACGACTTGCGAGGTGAAAAGTTCGTGCTGCTCGCGTTGTAAATCCCACCAATCGCGGGTGAGTTGCTGGTGGGCGGCTTGAATCAAATCGCGAGCGGGGCGCGCGACGACGTAGCTCGGTATCGTGCTTTCGAGGTAGATGCGCATGGTTCGCAGTTTATCAGAGTTCACGCCTTGGCGTAAAGCTCGCTACCTTTCGCTACCTTTCGCAGCGAACTCACGGCTCTTTTGTTCCATTCCATTTTTCAACGCGGCTTCATCAGAGATTCCCTGTTCCGCCGCATACTTCCGCACGTCCTCCGTTATTTTCATGCTGCAAAAGTGCGGGCCGCACATGGAGCAGAAGTGGGTTGTCTTCGCTCCCTCTTGGGGCAACGTCTCGTAATGGGTCGGTAATAGGTCGGTTCCTGATAATGGCTCCTTCCGCAAGGCCCGGCGGTTTCTGCGGGAGCGGAGAGTCCCGATCCGCTCACGCTCGCGGGTCCTCGGATTCTAGGATTGAACATCACCTTGGTGGAGCGGGCCGTCGTGCCTTCCGGCGCAAAGTGAGAACGACGGTCGATAGGCATGGTTGTGCGGTCCAGTCGTGCCGATCGAACGGCAAGAGCTTCCTCTCCATCTTTTGATTTTCTCGTTCGCACCGGGCCGATGGCCGTGCCAGCTTGCATCTCGTGTTCACCCAGGCTGCCATCGCGTTCGGCGCTCCGGAAGCCCTGTGGCTTGCCGTCGCCATCTTCGCGGCAGCCGTGGCCTTCCTCGCGTGGAGCTACCGCCGCAGCGATGCGCCAACCGGCGTTCGCCTGGCGGCTTTCTCCCTGAAGCTGCTCGCCGTCGCGGCCCTGCTCCTCTGTCTGCTCGAACCCATCTGGACGAGCCAACGCGCGCGGCCGGGTGCGAACCAATTGGCCGTCGTGGCGGACAATTCGCTGGGACTTCTCGTGAAGGACGCGGGCGCGACCGAGACACGCGGTGAATTGCTCCGCAAGCTGGTGACCGGTCCCGGTTCCGGCTGGCTGGGTGATCTGGAGAACACATTCCAGGTCCGCCGCTACGTCTTCGATTCGCGCCTGCAGGCGTCGCGGGATTTCTCCGAGCTGCGCTTCGACGGCCGTGCGTCCGGGCTGGCCGGTGCGTTGCGTTCGATCGCCGAACGGTCCCAGGGCCAGCCGGTCGCCGGGGTCGTGCTTCTAACCGACGGCATCGCCACGGATCTGCCGGACGGGTTGCCAGATTTGGCCGGGCTTCCTCCGATTTATCCCGTGGTCATCGGCCGCGACGACGCGTTGCGCGACGTGGCCATCGCCAAGAGCACGGTGAGCCAGACGGTCTTCGAGGACGCGCCCGTCACGGTCCAGGCGGAAGTCGGCGCACCCGGCTACGGCAATGCACCCATCGTGGCGGAGATCTTCGACGACAAGGGCAAGTCCGTGAAGCAGCTCGTGCAGTCCGCCGGCGGCGGCGAGACGACGACGTTCCGCTTCGAGCTGAAGCCGGAGAAGCCGGGCATCTCTTTCTACGAATTGCGCGTCCGGCCCGAATCCGAGAAGAGCGCGCTGACGAACGCCGCGTTGTCCACCGAGGCCACTCTGGCCAACAACCGCCGCACCCTCGTCGTGGATCGCGGAGCCGGGCCGTATCGCATCCTCTACGTCGCGGGACGGCCTAACTGGGAGTTCAAGTTCCTCAACCGCGCCCTCGCAGAGGATCCGCAGGTGCAGCTCGTCGGGCTCATCCGCATCGCCAAGCGGGAGCCGAAGTTCGATTTCCGGGGCCGGGCGGGCGAGGGCGTGAATCCGCTCTTCAAGGGCTTCGACAAGACCAACGAGGAGACCGAACGCTACGACCAGCCCGTGCTCACGCGCTTCAACACGCGCGACGAGGCCGAGCTCCGCGGCGGTTTCCCCCGCACAGCCGAGGAGCTCTACGGCTACCAGGCGGTCATCATCGACGACCTTGAATCCGGCTTCTTCACGCGCGACCAGATGAGCCTGCTGCAGAAGTTCGCGAGCGAACGTGGCGGCGGCGTGATGATGCTCGGCGGCCAGGAATCCTTCGCCGAAGGCGGCTACGACCGGACGCCCATCGGCGACATGCTTCCCGTGTATCTGAACCGGCCGGTGGAGTATCCGAAGGAGCCCGAGTTCAAGTTCGAGCTTTCGCGCGAAGGCATGCTGCAACCGTGGATGCGCCTGCGGAGCGAGGAGGGCGCGGAGAAGGAGCGCATCGGATCGATGCCAAAATTCCTCGTGGCCAATCTGGTCGGCGGCGTGCGTCCCGGAGCGAGCGTGCTCGCCAGCGTGACGGACGAACGCGGCAAGGCGATGCCGGCCGTCGTGACCCAGCGCTTCGGCAACGGCCGCATCGGTGCCGTGCTCATCGGCGACGTCTTCCGCTGGGGCATGAAGGACGAGGCCAGCCACAAGGACATGGACAAGGGCTGGCGCCAGCTCATCCGCTGGCTCGTGGCCGACGTGCCGGCCTTCGTGACGTTGGAATCGGCGCCGCGCTCCGCCGACTCCGGCACTGAGCTGACCGTCCGCGCGCGCGACAAGAAGTTCGAGGCGGTCGACAACGCCACCGTGACCATCGAAGTGCGCCAGGCCGGTTCGACCAATGCGCCGATCCGCTTCACCGCCGAACCGTCCGCCACCGAAGCCGGCGTCTACCTCAGCAGCTTCCAGCCGCGCGACACCGGCGGCTATATCGCCCGCGCCGTCGTCACCGATTCAGCGGGCGTGGAACTCGGCAAAGCCGAAGCCGGCTGGACGAGCGATCCCGTGGCGGAGGAGTTCCGCACCCTCAAACCGAACCGTGCGCTCCTTGAAACGATCGCGCGGCAGACGGGCGGCGAGGTTGTTCCCGCGGATGATCTGGCCGCTTTTGCCAAGAAGCTCCCGAACAAACGCGCCCCCGTGAGCGAGACGTCCTCCGAACCGCTCTGGCATACGCCGCTGCTCTTCCTCTTCGCCCTCTCGTGCTTCGTCGCCGAATGGGCGCTGCGGCGTTGGAAAGGTCTGGCCTGATGATCCCCAAGCTACTCGTTCCCGCGCTCCTTCTCGGGCTCGCCCTCGTCTCCTCCACGACCGCCGCAACGAATGCGCCCCAGCCCACGGTCATTGTCGTGGTGGGAGCGGCGGGCGAGGAGGAGTTTGGCAAACAGTTCGCTGAATGGTCGACCAAGTGGACCGCTGCTGCGGCCAAGGCTTCAGCCAAGTCGGTGCTGATCGGGACCTCGAAGGAGACGAACGACCTCGCGCAGATCGAGGCCGCTCTCTCGGCCGAGGCCAAGGAATCCGACGCCGAGCTGTGGCTTGTGCTCATCGGCCACGGAACCTTCACCGCCAACGAAGCCGCCTTCAACCTGCGCGGGCCGGACCTGACCGCCACGCGGCTGGCCACGTTGCTCAAGCCGTTCAAACGGCCCGTGGCCGTGATCGACTGCTCGTCGTCGAGCGGACCGTTCGTCTCGGCCCTGGCCGGTCCGAACCGCGTGATCGTCACGGCCACCCGCAGCGGCGTGGAGGTGAATTTCGCGCGCTTCGGCCAGCACATGGCGGACGCCATCGGCTCGACGGAGGCGGATCTCGACAAGGACGGCCAGACTTCGCTGCTGGAGGCGTTCATCCTCGCTTCCGCGCGGACGCAGGAGTTCTACAAGTCGAACGACCGTCTCGCCACGGAGCATGCCCTTCTTGATGACAATGGCGACGGTCTCGGCGTCCAGGGCGACTGGTTCCGCGGAGTCCGCGCGGTGAAGAAGCCCAAGGACAACGCGGCGGCCGATGGGACGCTGGCCAACCAGTTCGTCCTCGTCCGCAGCGATGCGGAGAACCGTTTCGACGACGCTTTCCGCGCTCGGCGCAGCCAGTTGGAAGGCGAGCTGGAGAAACTGCGGCAGCAGAAGGCGGCATTGTCCGAAGCGGATTATCTGGCCCGCATGGAACCCATCGCCCACGCCCTGGCGCGCACGTATGCGCACGCGGACGGTCGGGGCGCGGTGGTCGCGGCCCAGAACGACGGGCAGGTCTCGCTGATGGCCCGCGACGCGGTGGTGCATGGCACGCTGTTGCGCTACGAGCCGCAGCCGCACAAGAACACGTTGGGCTACTGGACGCGGACCAACGACTGGGCGGAATGGAACTTCACGGCCGCGAAGGCCGGCGACTACGACGTCGAGATCCTGCAGGCCTGCGGCGCGGGCAGCGGCGGTAGCCGGATCGAATTCCGCAGCGGGACCAACCGGATCGAGACGGCGGTCTTCGAGACCGGCGCCTTCACGAACTTCGTCCGGCGTGGCATCGGGACGATGACTCTTCCTGCTGGAACCAACTCCATCGAAGTCCGTGCGTTGTCCAAGCCGGGAGGGGCCGTGATGGATCTCAGGGAAGTGGGGCTGAAGCCGAAGACGGGAACGTAGCGGTAACTTTTCCGGAGTCCGCACCCCGCCGCTCTAAACCTCGTTTCCATTCCACCGGGTCTTCGTCTTCCGCGATCCCGGCTTCGTGTTTCTTCGTGGATGAACTGGCCGGGCCAATTCGCCCCAGGCTGTTAGCGACGGAGGATGAAAAGTTTTCCGGGCAGCTGTTTGATCATGCGCTTCATCTCGAGGGTGAGCAGCGTGACGGAGACGGCGGAGCTGGGCAGGCCGCTGCGCTGGATGAGTTCGTCGATGGTCGTCTCGGTTTCGCCGAGGAGCCCGTGGATCATCTGCTCGTTCTCCGTGAGCGTCAGCGCGGGCAGCACGCCGGTTTCACCCGCGCTGGCCGGGCGGTTGGACGCGGGGAAGAGATACTCGAACTCGCTCAGGATGTCCTCCAGCCCTTCGCAGAGTTTCGCGCCCTTCTTGATCAGGTCGTGGCAGCCCTTGCTCCGCGGCGAGTCGATCCGGCCAGGGACGGCGAAGACCTGGCGGCCGTAGTCGGTGGCCATGTTGGCGGTGATGAGCGCGCCGCTGGTGAGGTTCGCCTCGACCACGACGGTGCCGAGCGTCATGCCGGCGACGATGCGGTTGCGGATGGGGAAGGACTGCTTGTCGGCCTTCCGGTTGAACGGGAACTGGGTGATGAGCGCGCCCTGGCCGTCTTCGGCGATGCGGTGGAACAGGTCTTTGTTCTCCGAAGGGAAGACCAAGTTTATCCCGGTTCCCAAGACGGCGATCGTGCGGCCTTTCGCCTGGAGCGCGCCCTGATGCGCGGCGGTGTCGATGCCGCGCGCACCGCCGCTCACGACGGTCACGCCGACGTAGCCAAGCTGGTAGGCGAGCTTGCGGGCGATCTCGGTGCCGTAGGGCGTCACCATCCTCGAACCGACCAGCGCGACGGCGTTGTGGTCCTTCTCCGTCAGCGCGCCCTTCACGTAGAGGACGACGGGTGGATCGTAGATCTCCTTCAATGACGGCGGATACAAGGGATCGTCGGCCGTGAGCACATGGCAGCCGAAGTCGACGATGCGTTTGAGTTCGCCCGCGAGGTCGACGCTCGTCTCCCAACCCGCGATCGATTCGGCGATCTCGGTGCCGATGCCGGGCACGGCCTGGAGCTGGTTGCGGCTGGCGCGGAGGATGGACGGGGCGTCGCCGAAGTGTTCGACAAGCTTGCGCAGGCGCACCGGCCCGACGTGCTCGACCATGTTGAGGGCGATCAACGCTTCCTTGTGATCCATGGGTGCAAGCAAACCGGGTCGGACGAAGCGCTGCAAGCGCCGCCGATCCAGCGTCGCCGGGGAACGGGCCTCCGCCGGATTAATCTCCGGCTTTTCGGCGGACTTTGACCTGGGTGAATTTGTGCTTGGTGGTCTTCGGACGGCGCGTGCCGGTCTCAAGCGCGAGGTCGATGAACTCGGACTGGCTCCGGCAGGCGTCCGTCCCCCTCTTCAGCACGGGTATGACGTAGGTGCCGTTGGGCTGGAGGACGCGGGACTTCACGTTGTCGTCCAGCTGGGTTTCCAGGATCTCGGTCTTTATGCGCTCCAGGATGTTGCCGTCCTCGATGGGAAAGACGGTTTCGATGCGCTTGAAGAAATTACGCGGCATCCAGTCGGCGCTTCCCACGTAGGCCTCGGGACGGAGCGCGTTGGCGAAGTGGAAGACGCGGGAGTGCTCGAGGAAGCGGTCGATGATCGAGCGGACGGTGATGTTCTCGCTGAGGCCGGGCACACCAGGACGGAGGCAGCAAACACCCCGGATGAGCAGGTCGATCTGAACTCCGGCCTGGGAGGCGCGGTAAAGCGACTCGATGGTCTCACGGTCAACGAGGGCGTTCATCTTGGCGATGATCCGGGCGGGCAGTCCTTTCCTGGCGTTCTCCGACTCGCGGGCGATGAGTTCGTTGATCCGAGTGTGCATCGTGAACGGCGAGACGAGCAGCTTGCGGGTGCCCTGGAACTGGCAGACGCCCGTGAGCAGGTTGAAGAGGTCGCCGACATCCTCGCCGATGTCGGGATTGCAGGTGAAGAGGCCGATGTCCGTGTAGAAACGGGCCGTGGTCGGGTTGTAGTTGCCGGTGCCCAGGTGGACGTAGCGGCGGATGCCGTCCTCGTCCCTACGCACGACGAGGCACATCTTCGAGTGGATCTTGTAGCCCACGAGACCGTAGACGACGTGGACGCCGGCCTCCTCCAGCTGCCGGGCCCAGCGGATGTTGTTGGCCTCGTCGAAACGCGCCTTCAACTCGACCACGGCCGTGACCTGCTTGCCGTTCTTCACCGCCTCCATGAGCGAGCCGACGATGCGCATGTCGCCCGAAGTCCGGTAGAGGGTCTGCTTGATCGCGAGGACGTCCGGATCGGTCGCGGCCTGCCTCAGGAAGTCGACGAAGCTGGAGAAGCTCTCGAACGGATGGTGCATCAGCACGTCCTGCCGGCGGATGACGGAAAGGATGTCCGCCGTGTCGCGCAGCGCCGGAGTCACGGGCGCGATGAAGGGCGGATCACGCAGCTCGGGCGAATGGTCCCCCTCGCAGATGGCCATCAGCCGCGTGGGATTGATCGGGCCGTCGATGATGTAGAGGTCTTCCGGCGCAAGCTGGAGGTTCTCCAGCAGGTTCATCCGGATGTCCGGCGGGCAGTCCGCTTCGATTTCCAGCCGGACGGCGTCGCCCCGGCGGCGGTTATGGAGCTCGGCTTCGACGGCCTTGAGCAGGTTCGCGACGTCCTCCTCGTCGATGTAGAGCTCGCTGTTGCGCGTGACGCGGAACGTCCAGGCTCCCGCGATGGGAGTGCCGGGGAAGAGGCCGTTCAGGTTTTCGCGGACGATGTTCGCGAGGAAGACATAATCGCGACGGCCGTCCTTGCGCGGAAGCGGCACCAAGCGGGGCAGGACGCGCGGGACCTGGACGATCGCCATGCGGCTGCGGGCTTCGCCCTTCTGCACGGTCTGGAGCTGCACGATGAGGTTGAGCGTCTTGTTGAGCAGCTGGGGGAAAGGATGGGAGGGAGCGACACCCAGCGGGGTGAGCACCGGCGCGATGTCCCTGCGGAAATAATTCTCGATGTAGGCGCGGTCGGCCGCGCCCAGTTCCGCGACGGAGAGGAAGCGGATCCGCTTCTTCGCCAGCGCGGGCACTAGCTCCTCGCGCCAGCAGCGGTTCTGCTCCGCCACCATTTTCAGCACCCGTTTGCGGATGTCCCGCAGCGTCTCTGAGGCCGTCCGTCCATCCGGCGACCGCTCGACGACGTGGCTTTCCTCCTGTTGCTTCAAGCCGGCGACGCGCACCTCGAAGAACTCGTCGAGGTTCGAGCTGACGATGCAGAAGAACTTCACCCGCTCCAGCAGGGGCGAGCCCCGATCAAGCGCCTCGTCGAGGACTCGCTGGTTGAATTCCAGCCAGCTGAGCTCGCGGTTGAGGAAGTGGACCGAGGTAAATTTTTTGACCAAGCCGGCCATAGGGACGCGAAAACTAGATCATCTGGCCGGTGACAGGCGAGTGACATTTCGGTGACACGGAGCCGCCGCGCGCTCGATACGGGTGTTTGAACCTTCGCGGAATGCTGCCATCCTCCTGTGTAGCCACTATGAAACTGTTTCGACATCTTCTCGTCATCCTTGCACTGGCCGTCGCGGCGGGTTTGAGCCTGCCGGCGACCGCGGCGGCGGCGGAACCATCAGCCCGTCTCGTCGCCAGTGTGGAATCCGGGTGGCCGCAATTCCGGGGCCCGAAGCGCGATGGCGTCTCCGTTGAACGCGGCCTCCTTCAGGCTTGGCCCGAGTCGGGACCGGTCGCGCTCTGGGCAACAACCAACCTGGGCCGGGGCTTCTCGTCGCCGGTCTTCTCCGCCGACCGGATATTCCTCACCGGCGATGTCGGCGAGGAACTCCACCTCTTCGCCTTCGACCTCGCGGGACGTCCGCTTTGGACGGCGACCAACGGCTCCTCGTGGAAGAATCCCTATCCCGGCGCGCGCGCCACCGCGGCGTTCAACAACGGACGCGTCTTTCTCCAGAATGCGCACGGTCGCGTGGCCTCCTTCGACGCGGTGACGGGCCGGGAAGTTTGGGCCGTCGGCCTGCTGGAAACCTTCGGCGGGAAGAACATCACCTGGGGCCTGAGCGAATGCCTGCTCGTCGATGACAAGGCGGTCTACGCCGTGGCGGGCGGCAGCAACGCGCTTGTCGTCGCGCTCGACAAGGTTACGGGCAGGACGCTTTGGAAGAGCGCGCCCTTGATCGATTCGGGTCCGGAGCAATCCATCGACAATGCCAGCTACGTCTCCCCGATCCTTGTCGAGTATGCCGGACGCCGCCTGCTCATCGGCTGCTCCCTTCGTCACTTGTTCGCCGTCGATGCGAACGACGGGCGGCTGCTTTGGACGAAACGCATTCCCACCACCTACAACGTGCTCGCCATGATGCCCGCCTTCCTCGGCGACGGCGTGTTCATGACCGCGCCGCACGGACCGCCGGGACGCTTCTACCGTTTCACGCCACCGACCAAACCGGGCGGCGATCCGGATGTGGAAGAAGGTTGGACGTCCAAGCTCGAAACCTGTCAGGCCAGTTTGGTCCACGTCGACGGCCGCCTCTACGGATCGTTCTACCAAGGGCGTAAAGGCTGGGCCGCTGTCGACGCGAAGACCGGTGAAACGCTCTATGTCGAACCGGAGTTCGTGAAGGGAGCGGGACTCTGGGCCGATAGCCGCCTCTACGCCTACTCGGAGGACGGCTGGCTGCGGCTGCTGCAACCGACCGTCGACAAGTTTGAAGTTCGCGGCCACTTCCGCTTCACCGAAGCCCGCAACGACGCCTGGGCACATCCCGTCATTCTCAACGGCCGGCTCTACATCCGCTACCACGAGAAGCTGGTGTGCTTCGACGTGAAGGCGAGGTAGGCAACCGCTCAACCCGCGCCGCCGCCGGCCATCTTCTTCGGTTCGCCCTTGAGCAGCGCCACGGCGTAGTCGCGGTTCATGCGGGCGATGAAGTCGAGGGAGATCTCCTTCGGGCAGACGGCCTCGCAGCTCCCGGTGATCGTGCAACCGCCGAAACCTTCGGTGTCCATCTGGTCAACCATCGCCTTCACGCGCTTGTAGCGCTCGGGCTGGCCCTGCGGCATGAGGCCGAGGTGGGAAACCTTGGCGGCGACGAAGAGCATAGCGCTGGCGTTCTTGCACGCCGCCACGCAGGCGCCGCAGCCGATGCACTGGGCGGCGTCCATGGCGAGATCGGCGTCCTCCTTGGGCACGGGGATGCTGTTCGCGTCCGGCGCAGCCCCGGTTCGCACGCTGATGAAGCCGCCGGCGTGCTGGATGCGATCGAAGGATTTCCGGTCGCAGACCAGGTCTTTGATGATCGGAAACGGCTTCGCGCGCCACGGCTCGACGACGATCTCATCGCCGTGCTTGAAGCTGCGCATGTAGGTCTGGCAGGTCGCGACGCCCTTGTGCGGGCCGTGCGGTTTGCCATTGATGACCAGCGAGCAGGTGCCGCAGATGCCCTCGCGGCAGTCGTGGTCGAAGGCGATGGGCTCCTCGCCCTGGTTGGCGAGTTCCTCGTTTATCACGTCGAGCATCTCCAGGAACGACATGTTCTCGTTCAGCTCGGGCGAGGTGTAGGTCTTGAACTCGCCGGCGGAGGCCGCGTTCTTCTGCCGCCAGACTTTGAGGGTCACTTTCATGAGAGTTTCGATTTGCGAGTTGCGAAGTGGGATTGAAAGCGCGGAGCGCAGTCGCGGCGCTGGACTGTGGGCAAAAACCTGGGCGAACGCGGCGTTTCAAAGACGCTGGAACGATCCCGATCCAGCCAAGTGCGGATTTCGTTCATGGCGTCTTGAGCGTCCGCAGCCAACTGCTCCTGCTTCGTCAACTGGGCGAAGAC
The DNA here is from genome assembly GCA_043757645.1 of Verrucomicrobiota bacterium. Classification (GTDB taxonomy): domain Bacteria; phylum Verrucomicrobiota; class Verrucomicrobiia; order Limisphaerales; family BJHT01; genus BJHT01. The sequence goes on along the minus strand of JAYVOY010000342.1, from coordinate 2,420 downwards.
TCGGAGAATGGAAACGGTGGTCCGGGCAACGTGCTGGCCGTGAAGCAGCCCGGAGAGCAAGGCCACGCCGTGCTCGGTGAAGGCCAGCGGCCATGTTCCCGCGTGCCATTCCGTCTCCAGCGCCGGAGGTGCGGAAGATAGTAGCCCACGGCGTGAGCCGTGGGTCCGATGGCCGAGTGATGGACAAGCCCCGGCAGGGGCGACAGAAGCGCCTGCCGGATCTGCCGCCCCTGCCGGGGCTTGATCCCAATTGCCGCCAACCCACGGCTCACGCCGCGGGCTACTGTCTGCCGCTGCTCCGCAGCTAAACAGCCGGACGGGCCACGGAACGGCGATGCCAGGAGTCAGGGCGGCTTCGAGCATCTCCGCTTCCGTGAGCTGGAACATGAAGTCCTCGGAGAAGCGTTCGAGGTTCCGGTTCACCACTTGGTTGATGGCCTTGGTTGGCACCTCGTAGAGTTCCGCCAACTGGAAATCCAGCAGCACCTTCTGCCCCCGCACGAGCAGGATGCGGCGCTCGATGCGCTCGGCGGGGATCAGGTTGGAGTCGGTGCTCATGACGGTTTCCAAGGAGATCACAGTTTGTGACATCCTCGCTGCCTGCTCACTTGTAAGACCGCGTGCTCATCTTCACTTCCTCATACTTGAGGTCTTCCTTGTTGAGGATCGGAGCCTTGTCGGGGGCACCGGCGTATTCCCAAGCGGCCACGAAGGCGAACTGGTCGTCGCGGCGCTTCACGTCGCCGGCGTTGACGATGCCGTCCTGCACTTCCTTGTCGGCGGCGGTGTATTGGTATTCCTCGCGGAAATGGCCGCCGCAGCTCTCCTCGCGCATCAGCGCGTCGCGGCACATCAGCTCGCCCAGCTCGATGAAGTCGGCCACGCGGGCGGCCTTCTCCAAGCCCTGGTTCCAGCCGCCGGCTTCGCCGAGGACCTTCACGTTGGTCCGGTATTCCTCGCGCAGTTCGCCGATGAGCTGGATGCCTTTCTGCAAGCCGGCCGCCGTGCGGGCCATGCCGCAGTGTTCCCACATGAGCTTGCCGAGCTGCTTGTGGAAGCTGTCGGGCGTGCGTTTGCCGCTGCTGGCGGTGACGCGTTGGATGAAGCCCCGGACGTTCTCCTCGGCTTCTTTGAACTCGCCCTTGTCGGTCGTCGGACGATTGCCGGGCTTCACCGTGGCGAGGTAGGTGGAAATGGTCGCTGGGAGCACGAAGTAGCCGTCGCTCAGGCCCTGCATGAGCGCGCTCGCGCCGAGGCGGTTCGCGCCGTGGTCGGAGAAGTTCGCTTCGCCCAGCACGAAGAGGCCGGGGATGTTGCTCATCAGGTTGTAGTCCACCCAGAGGCCGCCCATCGTGTAATGCACGGCGGGATAAATCCGCATGGGCGTCTTGTAGGCGTCCTCGTTCGTGATCTCGTGATACATCGCGAAGAGGTTGCCGTAGCGCTCGCGCACCTTGTCCTCGCCGAGGCGCTTGATCGACTCCTCGAAATCCAGATACACGCCCAAGCCGGTGGGGCCAACGCCGCGGCCTTCGTCGCAGACATACTTGGCGGCGCGGCTGGCGATGTCGCGCGGGGCGAGGTTGCCGAAGGCGGAATACATCCGCTCCAAGTAGTAGTCGCGGTCCCCCTCGGCGATGTCGGCGGGTGGCTTCGCGCAATCTTCTTTCTTCTTCGGCACCCAGATGCGGCCGTCGTTGCGGAGCGATTCCGACATCAGGGTCAGCTTCGACTGGTAGTCGCCGGAGACGGGGATGCACGTCGGATGGATCTGCGTGTAGCAGGGATTGGCGAAGGTCGCGCCGCGCTTGTAGGCGCGCCAACTGGCCGTGACGTTCGAGCCGCGCGCATAGGTGGAAAGGTTGTAGACGTTGCCGTAGCCGCCCGTGGCCAGCACGACGGCGTCGGCGCTGTGCCGGGTGATTTCGCCGTTCTGGAGGTTGCGGACGATGATGCCCTTGGCGTGTCCGTCCACGACCACGAGGTCGAGCATCTCGGCGTGCGTGTAGGACTTCACCGCGCCGGCACCGATCATCTTGTTCAACGCGGAATAAGCGCCGAGCAGGAGCTGCTGGCCGGTCTGGCCGCGCGCGTAGAACGTGCGGGAGACCTGCGCGCCGCCGAAGGAGCGGTTGTCAAGCAGGCCGCCGTATTCGCGGGCGAAGGGCACGCCTTGGGCGGCGCATTGGTCGATGATGTTGACCGAAACTTCGGCGAGACGATGGACGTTGGATTCACGAGCGCGGTAGTCGCCGCCCTTGATCGTGTCGTAGAAAAGGCGGTGAACGGAGTCGCCGTCGTTCTGGTAGTTCTTCGCGGCGTTGATGCCGCCCTGCGCGGCCACGGAATGGGCGCGGCGTGGGGAATCGTGGAAGACGAAGTTGTGCACCTCGTAGCCGAGCTCGGCGAGCGTGGCCGAG
>JAYVOY010000341.1:0-5224 GCA_043757645.1 Verrucomicrobiota bacterium | reverse complement strand
GCCAGCGGGGCATCATCATCGCGGACACGAAGTTCGAGTTCGGGCTGTTCGAGGGCCGCCTGATGCTGATCGACGAGGTGCTCACGCCCGACTCGTCGCGCTTCTGGCCCGCGGATCAATATTGTCCGGGACGCGGGCAGCCGAGCTTCGACAAGCAATTCGTCCGCGATTATCTCGAGACGCTTGACTGGAATAAAACCCCGCCCGCACCCGCGCTGCCCGCGGACATTGTGGCGAAGACGCAGGCAAAATATTTCGAGGCGTTCGAACGGTTGACGGGGCGGCGGCTGTGACGACCGCGGAGTGCGCGAAAATCCGAAGCCGAAAAACGAACCGCGAATAACGCGGATGGCGCGGATGAGGACACGGAGAAAACGCGCCGCAGCACGAGAAAAAACCGGGCGAAAAATCGCGGGCGAAAAATGGAGATAAGACATTGCCATCGCTTCCTCCCATTTTTCGCCTGCTATTTTTTGCCTTCCGTTCACGGCTTCTTTCGCGCTTGGAACCTACCCGTCGGCCACGCTGGAGCGTCCGCGCAAGCAGCTTTAATTCAATTGTTTACAACTCAATTCTCGCCTTTGTGTCGCTCGCCTTTCCAGGTTTGTCAGTTGACGGCCTGACGCAATCCCCCGTAGCTTCCGGGCAGTCGCGGGTTTTCTTTCCGAAAGCGCCGCGACTCAATTTTATGGCCGAAGGTTATTGCTTCAAATGTAAAGCCAAGCGGGAGATTGCCGAACCCGCTGAGGAACGGATGAAGAACGGGCGCAAGGCCATCAAGGGCAAATGCCCGACGTGCGGCGCGGTCATGTTCAAAATTCTCGGCGGCAAGGTCGCCGCCCCGGCTCCGCCAGCCAATCCCACGCTGCTGCCGCCGGCAACTCCGCCGGCGCCGACTTCAGCCCCGGCACCCGCGCCGTCAGCCCCGCCCCAGACGGTCTGAACTTCCCCCCATTTTCCATGTCCCAGCAGTTGGCCTACGTCATCGTCACGCCCTATTCGCTCCACAAATCGCGCACGGGCGGGATTCTCGCGCGTTTGATCAGCCGCACGGGACTGGAGTTGGTCGCCGCGCGGATGTTCGCGCCGGGCCGGGAACTGGTGAAGCGCTACTCCGAGGTGATCATTTCCGCGAACGACCCGCAGGACCGGAAAGTCCAGGAACTCATCCGCGATTACATCCTCAAGAATTTCAACCCCGAGGCCGCGACCGGCCTGCCGCGCCGCGTGATGCTGCTGCTCTTCCGCGGCGAGGACGCGGTGCGCAAGGTGCGTTCGGTCGTCGGCCATTCGAGCGCCGAACGTTCCGGCGGCGAAACGATTCGCGACACTTACGGCGATTTGATTCTCGATGAAACGGGACGCGTTTCCTACTTCGAGCCAGCCGTGCTCGCCGCGCCAAATGCGGATGAAGTGGAATTGAAACTCAAACTCTGGGCGCGCTTTTCCGATTCCGACGGCGGCGTCCTCGAGCACGCCATCGCCTATCCGCCCGACAGCACGCCGCAACGCACGCTGGTGTTGATCAAGCCCGACAATTTCCGCTTCCCGACGGGCCGCCCTGGCAATGTGATCGACTTCTTTTCACGCACCGGATTGTTCATCGTCGGCATCAAGGTCCATCGCATGAGCGTGGCCGAGGCGATGGAATTTTATGGGCCGGTGCGCGAGGTCTTGCGCACGAAACTCACCGACGTGATCGGCAGCCGGGTGAAGGGAATCTTGGAAAAGGAACTCGGCGTGCGCGTGCCGCCCGCCGAGGAGCGGCAGCTCGGTGAAATTCTCGGGCCGGTGTACGGCGACAATCAATTCGAGAACATCGTGCGCTTCATGGCCGGCCGCGCGCCCGCCGAATGCGACACGACCCTGCGCGCGCAACCGGGCACCGAGAAGTGCATCGCGCTGATTTACGAAGGCCCCGACGCGATCCGCAAAATCCGAGACGTGCTCGGCCCCACCGATCCCTCGAAGGCCCCGCCCGGCTCGATCCGCCGCGAATTCGGCCAGAGCATCATGGTCAACGCCGCGCACGCGAGCGATTCCCCGGCGAGTGCCGAGCGCGAGTGCGGCATCGTGCGGGTGGGCGAGAATTTGTTCCGCAAGGTGGTCGAGGAATTTTACGGCGGGTTGAACTAAGTTGGAAAATTCCGCGCGGGAAAATCGTTTTCCGCCGGCAATTCTTTTTTCATGAAAAGCAAAACGGCAAAGCAGGATCGGTTCGTCATCATCATGGCCGGCGGGCGCGGCGAACGCTTCTGGCCCATGAGCCGCGAGAAAACCCCCAAGCAACTCATCACGCTGCTGGGTGGCTCGTCGTTTCTGCAACAGGCCGTCGAGCGCGTGCTGCCCGTGGTGCCGCTCGAAAATATTCTGATCATCACCAACGCGGTGCAGGCCCCGCAGGTGCGCAAACAATTGCCGAAACTGCCCAAGGCCAACGTCATCGCCGAACCCTGTGGGCGCGACACCTGCGCCGCCGTCGCGCTTGGCGCGGCGATTGTCGGCCAGCGCTCGACCAAGGCCGTCATGGCCGTGCTGCCCGCCGATCACGTCATTCCCGAGCCGAAGAAATTTCAGCAGGTGCTCACCGACGCGCTCGACCTGGCCAGTCGCGGCCAGGTCATCGTGACCATCGGCATCAAGCCGACCGAGCCGGCGACCGGCTACGGCTACATTCAAACCGGCGTGGAACTCCCGCCGCCGCACGGCTTGAAGCCCTACAAAACCATCTTCTTCAAGGCCGAGCGTTTCGTGGAAAAACCGAATTACGAGAAAGCCCAGGAATATCTCGCCAGCGGCCAATACCGTTGGAACGCGGGCATGTTCATCTGGAGTTTTGTCACCGTCACCGAGGGCTTGCAGAAGCATCAACCCGAGATGGCCGAGGCGTGCCACCGCTGGTTCGATGTCGCCGGCACGCCGAAGTTGGACAAGGTGCTCGCCAAGGAATATCCGCTGATCAAAAAAATCTCCATCGACTACGCGCTGCTGGAGCACGCGCAAAACGTCGTCGTCGCCGACGGCGCGTTCGCGTGGGACGACCTTGGTTCGTGGAACGCCCTCGCGCGGCATCTCACGCCCGACGCGGATGGCAATTGTGTCGTCGCCGATTTCATCCACGTCGATGGCCAGCGGAACATCGTCTTCGACGCGCGCACGAAAAACCGCACGCCCGTCGCCATCGTCGGCCTGCGCGATTCGATCCTCGTGCAAACCGACGACGCCACGCTGCTCGCCCACAAGAGCCAGTCGCAGCGCATCAAGGAACTCGTCACCAAACTCGCCGCGGACAAGCGCTACCAGCATTTGGTGTGAGCGGGGGGAGCCGGGAACAGTGATTAGTGATTAGTGATTAGTGATTAGTGATTAGTGGGCAATGGGCGAAATTCGGTCTCCCAATTACGGAGGCTCGCCACTGACTACTGACTACTAATTACTAATTACTTTTCCCTGCTCCCTGCTCCCTGCCTCCTGCCCCCTCTGGCCCCAGAGTCCACGCCGGGCAGCGGAAAAGCGGGCAACCGAAGAAGCTTGGTCCTGCCAGACCGCGCGTGGTCAGCCCCACCCCCTTTGCTTCATCCGCGTTGAAACCCAACGTGACTCTGGGCCAGTCCCTTGTGAGGACATCCTTAATTAACACCAAAATATTTATCCACGGGCAGTAAGGGGTAAGCACCAACAGGCGGGGACGAAACGCGATCTTTCCGGGGTGAATTGCCCGGCGATTTATTGCGCGGTGGAGAAATTATTGGACTTGGAAATTGGCCCGCAGAACACGCGGCCACGCAGATAAGAAGAAGTAGTAGTAGGCGACTCACTCCCCGCGGATTGGTCAGTGATTGGGTCTGCGAAACCCCGCGAACGCCGCCGCTTTTCTTGCTGCGCTTTTCCGCGGGCAAACAAATCCGGCTCCGAATTCGCGTGGCTCACGCCACCACCCCCGTCGGGCGCCGTCACTCCAGCCCGAGCTGTTGCAACTTCGAGCGGTAACTGCGGCTCAGGGTGAGCTGCGTGTCATTGCGGAGAATCACCGCGTAATCACCGTGAAACAGCGGCTTCAACTCGCGGATTTGCTCGATGTTCACAATCGTCGAGCGGCTGATGCGCACGAATTCCTCCGGTGCCAGGCGTGCCTCCAAGGCCGTCATCGTTTCGCGCAGCATATAGGCCTCTTTGCCCACGTGCAGGTTCACGTAATTGTCCGCCGCCTCGATCCAATCCACATCGGTGGATTTGAGCAGCAGGATGCGCCCGTTGGATTTCACGACGAGCCGGTCCGGGCGTTTCGCCTCGGGTTTGAGAAACGACAGCAGCGAGGAAATGTGTTTGCCCAAACGCTGCGCCTTACCCTCGTGAACCATCTCCTTGGCCCGCTCGACCGCGGTGTGAAAGCGCTCCTTGTCGAACGGTTTCACCAAATAATCCGCCGCCTGCGCATCGAACGCCTGCGCCGCGAATCGGTCATGCGCGGTCACGAAAACAAACACGGGTTTCTGCTGATCGCCGACTTCCTTGATCGTGGCGAAGCCATTGAGACCGGGCATTTCCACGTCCATGAAGACGAGGTCCGGCGACTGTTTGCGAATGGCGGCGAGCGCCTCCTGGCCATCGGCGCATTCCCCAAGCACTTCGATGTCCGGCTCACTCAACAGCAGGTTGCTGAGAACTTTCCGCGCCAGCGGTTCATCATCGACGATTAACGAGCGAATCTTCATTGCCAAATCAAGGGCTGAAATTTCAACGCCCGCGGACGGAAGCGTCCCGACGGACGAGGAACGGTTTGCGTGACCGCCAATACCATCGGCGCGTCCGTGCGTTCGCTTGAGGGGAGCGCGCCAGAAAACCGGGGCGGAGTGGTGCGGGAGGTGGGCGAGGGCTGCTGGGAATGGAACTGCGGCGGGCGCATTGAATGGTTGAGCCGTAACCACGCAGTTGGCGGACCGCCGCCGTCTCGGCGGCTCACGGCGTGGGAAGTCCGCGCGGGCCATTCGCGCGCGAACTTTTGGCTCACCGTTCGGTGAACCTTTTGCGCCGCGGGAAAGGTGTGCCTCCACCCCGCCGGGACGGGGTGAGCCGCCGAGACCGCGGCGGTCCTACGGCATCGTTACGGCTGAGATCGCGCCGGGGATGCGGACGAACACCGGGCGCAGGCGCAGCGGACCCAAGCGCCAATTTCCCGGAAACGCCCGGAAAAGTTTTTCAACGAATAAGTTGACAAACGCCG
>JAYVOY010000340.1:0-5236 GCA_043757645.1 Verrucomicrobiota bacterium | reverse complement strand
TCACGACGGCCACAAAAATCACGCTGGTGAGGTTGGTGCTCGTGCCGGTTTTCGTGGGCGAGTTGCTCGCTTATTTGAAGACGGGCGCGAGCGCGCATTATTGGGCGGCGCTGGTTTCCTACGGCGTCGCGGTGGTGAGTGATGGGGTCGATGGGTATGTGGCGCGGCGGTTCAATCAGCGGACGGAGTTGGGGGCGATGCTGGATCCGCTGGCGGACAAGTTGTTGATGCGGTCGGCGTTGATCGTGCTGACGTTTTTGGGCGCGTCGCGGTTTTCGGTGATTCCGGTGGGGCTGACGGGGTTGGTGTTGTTGGGCGATGTGTTGGTGTTGGGAGGGTACGCAATTTTGCACGCGGTGAAGAATCGACCGGCGGTGCAGCCGCATTGGTCGGGGAAGGTCGCGACGGTGTTGTTGATGGCGCTGGTGTCGTGGGTGTTGTTGCGCTGGCCCGATGCGGTCGTGCCGTGGCTGGTCGGCGCGACGGCGGGGTTCACCGCGGTGGCGACGGTGCAGCACCTGCGCTACGGAATGCAGCATTGGGCGACGCGGCCGGGGAAGGTGGAAAAATCGGCGCCGGGGAGGTGAGCGGTCTCGGTTCAGTTGCCAATGAGGCAACCGGGAGTCTCCATTGAACTCCCAGTCCGCGCGCGGTTAAACGAGGGGGTTTCAACCTAACTTCCGCAGTTGAAACAGCCACAAAGAGGCACAAAAGGCACAAAAACCAGCACGGTTCAAAGCCGCGAAATCCGTGCGGGTTTTTGCGTCTTTGGCGCTTTTTTGCGGCCAGTCAATTGCGGCTGTTAGGTTCAACCCGAATTCCGAAACGGGCGCGCGCCGGTTCGTTCCAGGCATTTCCATGTCAGAGTTCGAGTTCAAATCAGGAAGGCGGAAATCTCACGTTCCAGAATTCCTGCTTTCCTGATGCAACCGCGGTCCAACCACTGGTTTCTTCGGATCGCCGCGGCGGTCAGTCGCGGTCGGCGGCGCGCTCGGCGAGGGCGGCGGCGAGGGCGGCGGCCTCGGGGAATTGGCCGAGGTCGCGGAGGGTGGAGAAGCACATCCAGGTGAGGCGAAGGTCTTTGGGGAAGCTGCCGGCGAGGGTGCGGAGGAGGTTGACGTCGCGGGCGCCGACGGGTTCTTGAAAAATCTTTTCGCCGAGGCGGCGCGCGGTGACGGGGTTGTTTTGGTCGGCGAGCCAGTCGGCGCGGGCGGTTTCGTAGGCGAGGCTGGCGGGGTAGGGCGCGAGAAAAGTTTTGGCGGCCTCACCGGCGAGCCAGAGGGCTTCGGCTTTGACAATGGCGGTGGCGTAATCTTTGTCGTCGAGGTGGGCGCGCACGGCGAGGAGGCGGTTGGCGCGGTTGCCCGGGAGTCGGGGCAGGAGGTCGAGGGCGAGCGCGGGGCGGTGGGCGGCGAGATAATTTTTGGCGAGGACGGCGGGATCGAGTTGATCGGCGACGCGTTTCCAAGCGGCTTCGGCGAGGCCGTAGAATTTTTTCTCGAGCGCGTAGTTGGCAACGGCGGCCATGCCCTGCGGGGTGTTGGGCACCAGGGGCCAGAGGTCGCTGGCGTTGCCGGTGATTGCCAAAGCGAGGTCGAAGTATTCGGGCAGGCGGGCTTGGGAACGGGGTGTCTGCCACAGGATTTCCAGCGCGAGGCGGGGGTCGTTCTCGGGCGTGTCGCGGGCGAGGTTGAGGAGAATCTGGTCGCTGGTGGGATGGAGTCGGCAGACGGCGAAAACCTCGGCCCTGGTGCGGGCGCGCTGGGTGGAATTCTGGAGGTCGAAGGAGGCCAGGGTGGCGCGGAGTTCGGAGTTGAGGGGATCCAGCCGGATGAGGCGCGTGAAACGGGCGCGGGCGGCCTCGGCGGCGGCGGCGCGTTCGGACTGGGGGAGGGTCGCGAGGTAGAGCGTCTCGGGAGTGGCGAGGTCAAATTCTCGGAAGACGGCGCGGGGCCACCAATCCAGGCTGGCGCGCAGGTGCGGCGCTTGAATTTCGGAAGTGGTCGCAACCTCCGCGCGCCACCAGTGCCAGAGCGAAACGGCTTGGAACCCGGTGGGCACGCCGAGCGCGAGCAGCCAGGCGAGGTTGAATAGGAGGCGCGGACGGGCGAGTGGCGCGGCGGGAATGGCGCCGGACGCGGGCACGTTGTCGGGGTCGCCGGGGGGGGGATCGCAACTGCCGATGAGGAGGCCGGCGAGCGCGGCGGCGAGCAACAGGAGGGCGGGCATTTGCGCGACGAACTCGAGGCTGGCCTGCGCGGCGAGGGCGGCGAGGGCGGCGAGCGCGCCGAAGGCGGCCTCGGGTTCGGCGCAGAACCCGCGGCGGGCGAGGGCGAGGGCGCGGCGCCCGAAGTGGACGAGGAGCGCGGCGCAGGCGAGGACGCCGACGAGGCCGGTTTCCTGCAACAGCTCGACGTAATCGTTTTCGGCATGGAGGAAGACGAGGTCGCCGCCGAACGTTTTGTAGTGGTCAAAGGCTTGGCGGAAGGTGCCCCAGCCGGTGCCGAACAGGGGGAATTTCGCAAAGATTCCGAGCGCTGCTTTCCAGAGAGTGAGTTTGGGATAGTGGTGAAAAAAATCGGCGGGAGCGTTGGCCAGCCGGTCGAGCAAGTCTCCGCCGGTGCGAGTGAGCAGGCCCGCGAGGGTGAGGACGGCGCAGATAATCACGGCGCAGATAATCACGGCGAAGCGCGAGCGACGGCGGGAACGAAGGCCGAGCAGAATCATCCAGACGGTGAGGCCGACAATCAGGGCCAGGGCACCGCTGCGGGAGCCGGAGAGAAGCGCCAGCACGAGGGCGAAGAGGACGCCGGTCAGGACAAAGTAGCCGTCGGCGCGGCTGCCCAAATCGGCGGCGGCCGCGGGGCCGCGGGCGGATTGCAGCGGGTACCAGGCGCGGAGAATGGCGCCGCTGGCAAAGAGGGACGCGGCGGCGATCCAGCCGGTGAAGTGGTTGCGGTTGGAGAAGGTGCCCGCGCTGCGTTTGGGCGTGATGAGCCAGTTGTCCGGCAGCAGGGACGGGCCGTGGATGCGCACCCAAGTTTCGTAGCCCGCAAGGAGGCAGAGGGCGAGGACGAGATAAAGGGTGAGGTGGCGCGCGCCGTCAGGCGCGCGCGCGACGGTGCGGGCGAGGCAAAAGACGGTGAGACACAAGAGGAGATTCCAGAGTCGCGCCGCGGTGTAGGCCGGGGAAATGGTGAGGGTGAGAAAGGCGGGGGCGGTTTCGCCGTCGAGGGGGAAGGCCTTGGCGAGGGCGAGTCGATTCGGGCTGAGGAGGCCGACCACGCTGGCGGGCAGCGGAATAAGGGGCAGCAGGAACGCGCCGGCGATCAGGATGATCCAGCCGCGGTGCAGGCCGCTGGAGGGGTTCTCGAGGCGGCCCGCGAGGAGGAGCAGGCTGGTGCAGCAGAGGGTCGCGGTCACCACCTGACCGGTGGCGGTGGTCGCGCCGTGCAACAGGGGCGCTAGGAGCAGCGCGAGGAACCACGGATGGTGTCGCCACATGCGGGGTGGAATTCAGGCGTCCCAACGGATCGGGCGGCGCGATGGGGTCATGCCGGAGAGACTAGGGTTGCGTGGCGGTGGGGACGCCGCGGGGCTGCCGCGGGGTGGGGCGGGCGGTGGTGGCGGCGATGGACTCGCCGGGGAGGGAGAGGTTGACTTTGCGCTGGGTGGCGCGACGGAGTTTGAAATCTTCGGCGGAGCGCGGCGGCGCGACGCGGGCGGCGGGGCTGGCGGCCGCGAGGGTCACGGGCGCGCTGGATGACGGGGTGCGCTGGGGGGATTGGGACGCGGCATGCACCGGGATAGTGGCGGCGGCGTGCTGGGCCTGTTTGTTGTAGTAGGCGTTGTAGTAGTTGTTGTAATAGCAATACGGGTTGTCGGCGGAGATGCCGTTGAGGACGACGCCGAGGATTTCCGCGCCGCGGTGGCGCAGGGCGGTGAGGCCGGCCTTGGCAAAGCGCATGGAGGTCTGGCCGGATTTCACGACGAAGAGAATCCCATCGGTGAAGGGGATGAGGCAGAAGGTGTCGTCGATGGCGGTGACGGGCGGGCAGTCGATGATGATGTGATCGTACTGCGCGCGGGTTTCGGCAATAATATTGCGAGCAGTGGGTCCCATGAGGAGTTCCCCGGGGTTGGAGATCAACTGGCCGGACGCAATCACATGGAGCGTCTTGACAGGAGTCGCCCGGACGGTGGATTGCCAAGTGCGGTCGCCGGCGAGGGCTTCGCTGAAACCGGGGGTGCGGGGCTGGTTGAAGTAGCCGCTGACGGTGCCGCGGCGCAGGTCGGCATCAATGAGGAGCACTTTCAGTCCGGCGTTGGCGAGGGTGCAGGCGAAGTTGACGCTGAAGGTGGTCTTGCCATCGCCGGGCACGGCGCTGGAAATGACCATGACTTGTTTCTTTTTGTTCTGGGTGCCGAACATGACGGCGGAGCGGACGCCGCGGATGGATTCGGCGAAGAGATGATTTTGTTCGAGATTGGTGGCGAGCAGTGGGCCGGTCTCGAGTTTCTTGCGCTCGACCGCGGGGATCTGGCCGAGCACGGGTTCCTGGAGGGTTTCCTCAATGTCCTCGGCGAGTTCGAGGCGGTCGTCGAGGCGGAAGAGAACGTAAACGATGCCGATGCCGGCGAAAAGGCTCAGGAGCAGGCCGAGGATGACGATTTTGGGGCGGTTGGGGCCGATGGGTTTTTCGAGGCCGACGCCCTCGTCGAAGGCGATGATGGTTTCCTCGTTGGCGGTCGTGCTGTCGAGGGCGAGGAGGGCGCGTTTTTGGCGGTCGAGTTCCTGTTCCAGATAGGCTTCGGCTTTTTTGAGGGTGTCGAACTCGTTGAGAACCGTGCTCTTCTCGAAGACTTCCTTGCGCATTTCCTCGAGGCGGGGGCGGAGGCCGAATTCGTCTTTCTTGAGTTTTTCGATTTCGGCGCGGCGGCGTTCCTCGATGTTGTCGAGTTGGAATTGGAGATCCTGGCGCGTGCGTTGGATTTCGTTTTGGAGGCCGACCAGAAAGGGATGCTTGGGCTTGAGGGTGCCCTGGTAGCGGGACAGCTCGGCCTCGCGGGCTTTGAGGTTGAGTTTGAGTTCGGTGTAGGAGGTCTGGCGAAAAGGCGCCAGGGGATCGACCGTTTTGGTCTTGTCGGGTGCGGCGGGGTTGCCGCTGGTGTCCTTGCCCGGAGGTTTGTTGAAAATGTCGGGCATCTTGCCCTCGAGCAATTCGTCGCGGGTGTA
>JAYVOY010000339.1:0-5236 GCA_043757645.1 Verrucomicrobiota bacterium | reverse complement strand
GTGGGCGGCTGCTCTGGGTTCGCGCCGGGCATGTGCTCGGCGCTCCGCTCGTCGCGGATTGAGGGCAGGAACGCGCCGATCTGGAGATCGGCGCTCCGTTCGTCACGGCGGTGCGGCGGGGTTGTGCGACCCGGGGTTTTCGCTAGGCTGCGGGCATGTCACCGGAACAGATGATTGGGTTTGTGCTGGCGCTGCTGGTCATGGCGGTCGGGGTGGCGGGGAGTGTGTTGCCCGGAGTGCCGAGCACGCCGTTGGTGTTGATTGCGGCGTTGTTGCACAAATGGATTTTTGGCGCGGCGAGCGCGGACTGGGCGGTGCTCGTGGTGTTGGCGGGGTTGATGGTGCTGTCGCTGGTGATGGATTTTCTGGCGACGTGGCTGGGGGCGAAGAAGCTCGGGGCAACGTGGAAGGGCATTCTTGGGGCGTTGGTGGGCGTGGGAGTGGGGATTTTTTTTGGTTTGCCGGGAATTGTCGTCGGGCCGTTTCTCGGGGCGATGCTGTTCGAGATGGTGGGCGGGAGTGATTGGCGCAAGGCGGCGAAGGCGGGGGCGGGGGCGTTGATTGGGTTGTTCATCGGAACGCTGGGGAAATTCGCCTGCGCGGTGGCGATGACGGGTTTGTTTGCGATGAACGTGCTCGCGCGGACGACGCGCGGCGGGACGGCGGGGGTGGTTTGGTTGGGGAATTGGCTCGGGTGAGCGATGGGATTTCGAGAGGCGCTGATCCCAACTTTGCGCGGAGATGAGAGCGGGAAGGGAGGCGGTGGGTGGGGGAAATTTTCGGGAAGACAAGGTTAGCCGGAACCATGCAGTTGTAGCGCCGCCGTCTCGGCGGCTCACGGCGTGAGGGGTCCGCGCTGGCAATCCACACTTCAGCTTTTGGTTCCCCATTCAGTGAACATTTTGCGCCACTGCAAATGCGCGCGTTCGCCCCGTTTGGACGGGGTGAGCCGCCGAGACGGCGGCGGGCCGACGGCACCGCACCGGCCCTCAAATCTTGTTCGACAACACCGGCGCGACCGGCTCGGCGCCCTCGGCGCCGCGGAGCGAGAGGGCGACTTGGTTCAGCGCGTGGCGGTCCTGCTCGAAGGCCGCGGGCGTGGTGATCAACGTGAGTTCCACCCAATGTTTGCCGAGCGGAATGAACACGGACCGCAGCTTGAGTGGCGGCGAATCCCGGCGTTCCCAGAGCAAATCAAACGCCGGTCCCGACGCGCCCGCGGCGGTCTCGGTGAATTGCTCGACCACCTGGGCGCCCGCGTAACGCCCGAGCAGTTGCGCCCGCCAATACGGCGCGGCGTTCGTCTCGGCGGGTGGCGCGGGGTGGAACGTGAGCGCGATCGCCGCGGTGTCGTCGCGCGCGATCAACCGCACTTCGCGCCGTTCCTCGTGGCTGGCGCAGCGGAACCCGTGCGGCGCGAGGAACACCACGCGGGTTTGCTCGCACGTCACGCGCACGAACACCGCGGGTGGCAGCGGTTCCAGCGATTGTTGCGTGACCTTGACGCTGAAGCCGGCGTCGCCCGCGAACGCGGCCGGGCACAGCCAGACCAGCGCCGCACCGAGCAGCAGGCGGGGGGTTTTTTGGTTCATAAACTGGCCACCGGATTGGACCACGAGGTGCGGAGGAGCACGCGCAATTCCGGCGTCGCCGGGGGCTGGAGCAGGGAATTCAAGAGGTTCGGATCGAAATTAAAATCCCGGGTCGGCGCGTAATAATAGTTGCCGGGCGTCAGCCACGGGGCCGTGGCGCGGGAACTGTTGAACAGGCTGACGATCGAGCCATTGATCGTGAGGCGGCGCGCGCCGTTGCCCCAATCCTCGAGGAGCCGCGGGAGGTTCATCACGCCGCCGCTGAACGGCGCCGAGCCGCTGGCCCCGGCGGAGGGGACCATGCCCGCGATGACGGCGGCATTCACCGTGGTGTTGACCGAGGGCCGGTTGCCGAGGGTGGCGGTGCTGTTGGCGTCCGTCCAGTTGCCGGAGAGCAGGGTCAGGGCGTCGGCGACGAGGGATGCGGGCAGGGCGCTGGCGGTGTTCGTCGTGCCGAGCGCGGTGTTGTCGGGGCAGTTGAAGTGACCGGTGACGTAGAGCGGGTTGGGGGTGGCGAGCGTGAGGCCCCGGCTGGGCAGCGTTTGGGCATTCACCAGGCGAACCGCCGAAATAAACGAGGCCCCCTGCGTGCGGTCGTCCGCGACGAAGATCGCGTTCGGCGGCACGCCGACGCCGAGCTTGGAGCGGACGGTGGCGTTGGTGGCGGCCCAAGCGGTGAACTTGCCGACATCGATCTCGGTGACCTGCACCGTTTTGTTTTCGCGTTGATCCTTGAAGGTCTTGTTGGTGCTGAGAAACGCGGTGAGCTGCGCCGCGGGAATGACCAGCGGGGAGGCATCATACGGCTGTTTCACGGATGCGGTGATGGTGCTGTTGCTCACGAGGATGAGCAGTTCGGCCTTGTTGTAGAATCGTTCGTGCGCCATGGCCGAACTGGCGGATTCCCCCGCCGGCGGCTTTTGGATGATCTCGCGCAGCGCGGTGTCGGTGTTGTTCGTGCCGACCGGCAGCGTGACGGCGGCGACGTTCGTCGCCTTTTTGGCCGAGTAAAGCAGGGAGCCGGTGAAGGCGGAAATATCGTAGCCCCCCCACGACCGCGTGGTTTGATCGCCGACCGTCGTGACGTCGCCGAGAAAACTCAGCGGCGAACTCGAGCCCGTATAGATCGAGTTGTTGCCATGCACGCGCCCGCGAACGGTGAAGGGTGCCGCCCAGGTGAACTCCATCAGGCCGTTGAAAAAAATCGCGTATTGATAAATCGGGATCGACGCGATGGTGACGCGCTGTTGCACCGCGTTGCCGGGATTGTACACCCCATCCGTCGAGCGCGCGTGCGACTCGATGATGTATTCCGAGAGGTACCCACTCAGGCCGGTGTAGCGCGATTCCAAGGGCTTGTATTGCCGGGTGGAAATGCGCTGCACGAAGGTCGCGCCCCCCGTTCCGCGGCCGTTCGCAAATTGAAACGTGCCCCAGTACGACGACTCCGCGGGCGAGGGCACCAGCGCGTTGTAACTGCCGACATTGTTCCACACCGTTGTTTCGCCGCCCTTTTGGAAATCGGCGGTCATCGCGGAGATCACCTTCTCCGTCGCGGCCTCGGCGGCCATGAGCGCGGTGCGGCTCTCGGCGGCGCGCTCGTTCAGCATCGCGGTTTGATTGGTCCATTGCAGCGCCGAGGCGAGCGCGGTGAGGCCGATCACGGCGAAGAGCAGCACCGTCAGCAGCGCGTAGCCGCGCTGCCCGCGGCGGCGCGGCCCCGTTTTCTGTGCGGCCCGCGCGGCCTGAATGTGCGGCAGTTTCATAATTCAATCCGTCAGGCGGCGCGTGATGCGCGTCTGGATTTGGAACGACTCGAAGAAGTTCGTCGCGCCCACGTTGACCCGCGGATACGTGAGCTGCGAAAAGGTCAGCAACACCCGCACGACCGTCGCGGCGTTCTCGCCGGTCTGCGGCGTCGCGACATAATCCTCGCCGAGAAAAATCTGCGGATCGGTCAAATGTTGCGCGAGCGCGCGGGGCAGCGTTTCCCACGAAAACTGCCGATAAAGCGTGCCGGAGGGCGCATCCACGAAGTAGCGCACATACGTGGCGCTGTTGGTCGTGTAGCTGAGTTGCAGCGCGTTGCCGCGTTGGATCGCGCCCGTGAGCGCGGGCGCGAAGCTCGCCGCCGAACCGCTGCCGATGTTCAGCAGCCGCGCCGCGCGCACATCCATCTCGATCCAGCCGAGCGCGCGGCGCGCCTCGTCCGTGCCGCCGAGTTTCGCAAGCGTGAGTTGGTACAGCCGCCCGCCAATGACGTGGCTGTAAATCATTCCGCCGATCACCATCCCGAAAATGGCCGTGGCCAGCAGAATCTCGATGAGCGTGAAACCGGCGGGGCCGCGGGTGCGCGGCCGCGATGTCGAAAAGGTTTTCATGCTCAATTGTCCGGCGCGCGATACGAGACCATCGAGTTGGTCTGGAGTTTTCCCGAGCGCGGAAATTTCCAGACACAATCCACGCGCACCATTTTCAACGGCGGATCCAGCGTCACGTCCGCAATCACCGTGTAGTTGGTCGCGAACATCGGCTGGCCGCTGACCGGCAAATCCAGCGGCATGATCTGCGGGGGAAAGTTGGCGGTCACGAGGCCGTTGGTCGCCGCGTCGCGATCCCAGCGGCAGCCGCGGGTCTGCTCGAAGCGTTCCGCGGCGAGGCTCTGCGCGCCGCAATTGAACGCACCCCACTCCGCGCGATAGCTGGCCTGATTGTAGCCCGCGAGCGTCGCGCCAATCACAATGGCACCCACCGCGGAGGCCACCATGACCTCCATCAAGGCGACGCCCGCGCAACTTCTGCGCCGCGTGAGTTTGCTCGAGAGCGTAACCATCCTCGCTCGTTATCGGCAGCGGCGTGCGGAACTTGAGCAACGCCGGAATCTGGGCGCTCCGAGTCGCAAGGCTCAATGCAGTCGTAGCGCCGCCGTCTCGGCGGCTCACACCGTCCAAAGGCGAGGGCGCGGATTTTCCGCGGCCCAAAATGCTCACTGAATCGGGAACCAAAAGCGCGCGGACAATTTGCCCCCTCGGACTGCCCACGCCGTGAGCCGCCGGGACGGCGGCGCTACGGGGCATTCGGCGAGTGCGACGGCGCTTGGGAAACCGGTGAATTCCGTCGAAAAGATGTTTCACCGTTCTGAATACGCCGCGCGTTCGTTAGTCGTACAGCCCGGTTTTCAAACGAATCAATCACTCACGACTATGCGGAAGAATTCACAATTTGGCTGGTGCAAGAGTACGGAACACGGGTGGAACCCGAATCGCCGCGATTTCCTGTTTGTCGGCGCGCTCGGCGGCCTCGGGCTGACGCTCGGGGATGCGTTCCGCATGAAGGCCCGGGCCGAGGGTGGCGGCGCGGTTCCCAGCAAGGAGGGCAAGGCCAAATCCGTCATCCAGATTTATCTCCCCGGCGGCATGGCGCATCAGGAGTCGTTCGACCCGAAGATGTACGCGCCCATCGAGTACCGCGGGCCGCTCGGCACCATCAAGACGAAGCTCGAGGGCGTGCATTTCTCGGAAAACCTCAAGAACATCGCCAAAATCGCGGACAAAATCACCGTCGTCCGCTCGATGACCCACGGCGAGGCGGCCCACGAACGCGGCACGCACAACATGATGACCGGCGTGCGCCCGAGTCCGGCG
>JAYVOY010000338.1:0-5242 GCA_043757645.1 Verrucomicrobiota bacterium | reverse complement strand
AAGGTGACTCCAAGGTTTGGGCGCCACTAGCCGCGCGGAACCGTCCACGCCGTGAGCCGCCGGGACGGCGGCGGTCCGCCAACTGCATGGATTCGGTTAAAAGTGGGTGAGGCCAACCAGAACGCGTACCGCAGACTTCCCAGTCTGCTGTGGCGCCGATTTCTAATCGGCAGGGCGTTGGCAAGTCCCGAGCACCTTGGCTGCACGGACGGTCCGCAGGCTGGAAGCCCTGCGACACAGCAGACTGGGAAGTCTGCGGTACGATCCGTGCCGCGCCCCCCACTTTTCAGCGCCCCCGGCCTCACTTGCTCCGAAACAACTCACTCGCCACGACCGCGTGAACCAGCGTGCGCAGCCCGTAATCCTTCGCCTTCGCCTCCGCGAGAATCTGGTTCACCGCCGCGTGGTCGCCGGGGCCGACGGGTTGCCCGGTCGCGTAGGTCACGAGCTTCCCGGTGAGGCAGCGCGCGAT
This sequence comes from Verrucomicrobiota bacterium, assembly GCA_043757645.1. GTDB lineage: Bacteria > Verrucomicrobiota > Verrucomicrobiia > Limisphaerales > BJHT01 > BJHT01. Next base: position 4,770 of record JAYVOY010000338.1, on the reverse strand, counting down.
TTGCTCGGGGTTTTCGAGCAGCAGTTTTTTGAACTCCTCCACCGTCGCGAACCTGCGTCCGTCCGGCAGCACGTCGCCCGCGTCCACCGGGAGGCCGAGGCCGTATTGCCAGGCGGCGAGATATTTCGCGAGCGGGCCGGTGCGGTTGTTCACCCAGTCCTTGCGCTCGGCGACGATGCGGTAGCGCTCGCGCCAGCCGCCGATCACGTCGTAGTTCTCCAACGCGAAGCCCGGCGGATCAATGCGCGCGTGGCAGCCGGCGCAATTCTCCGTCGCGCGATGCTTCGCGAGCTGCTCGCGAATCGTCTGTGCGCCGCGAATGTCCGGCTCGATCGCGGGCACGTTCGGCGGCGGCGGCGGCGCGGGCCGGCCCAGAATGCGGTCCAGCACCCACACGCCGCGCAACACGGGCGAGGTCGTGGTGCCGTTGGCCGTGACCTTCAGCACGCTCGCGTGCGTGAGCACGCCGCCGCGATGCTGCCCCGGCTGGAGCGCGACTTTGCGGAACGCCACGCCGTGAACATTTGTGATGCCGTAGTGCTGCGCGAGCCGGCCGTTCAGCAGCGCGAAGTCCGAGTCCACGAAGTTTTTCACGCCGCGGTTTTGCCGGAGCAATTCCTCGAAAAACAACTGCGTCTCGCGCACCGCCGACCACTGCAAATGCTCCTCCCACTCGGGATAAAGCAGCTTGTCCGGCGTGGTCGCCTCGATGTCGCGGAGACTCAGCCATTGGCCGGTGAAGTTCTCCGTGAACGCGCTAGCCTTCGGGTGTTCCAGCATCCGCTCCACCTGCGCGCGCAGCACGTCCGGTTTGCGCAGCTCGCCCTGCGCCGCGAGCGCGAGCAGCGGCTCATCCGGCAGCGTGCTCCAAAGGAAATACGAGAGCCGCGACGCGAGCGCGTGGTCGTCGAGCGGGCCGGCCGGCTCGCGGAAGTAGAGGAATTTCGGCGCGGCCAGCACCGCCTTGTAGCCGGTGCGCAAGGCGGCTTCAAACGGCTGCCCCATCTCCAGCGACTTCGCCACGACGGCGACGAACGGCTTCACCTCGCCCGCCGCGACCGGGCGCCGAAACGCGCGCGGCAGTAACTCCCGCAGCAACTTTTCCGCGTCCGCCAGCGTGCCCTGCTTCGGGTCCACGTCACCAAACACGCGGCGGTAACTCTCCGTGGGCCACGACTCGGGGAACGGTCCTTCCGTCTCGACCCAGTGAACCTTCAGCCCCGGTCCCGGATATTCCGCCATCGTCTCCTGTTTGAGATACACAAACGGCAGCGCCATCGGCATGAGCTTGACGGTGTCGTTCTTCGCGCCAAGCCGCTCCGTGAACTCGAGGACCGTCGGCTGCGGGCCGGGCGGCGCGTCGAAGTAGCCGAGGTGCCGCGCGTAGTTGCCGCTCACGACGAAATTGCCCAGCAGCAGGCCCAGCGGCAGCGGCGTCGGCGAGTTGTGCGCGGAGACGGCGATGCGAAAGCGATAGCGGCCCGGCGCGGGGGCCTTGAACTGCCGCACATCCGTCGCGCCGCCGCGAAAGAGCACCACGCCGTCGGCCTGCTTGTAAACGCCGTTGGCGAACCACTTGGGCAGCGACTCGTAGAAATCGAAACGTTCCTTTTTGCTCTCCAACTTGTGAACCGGCGCGAGGGCCGCGCTAATCACCGCGTCCGCCGCTTCGAGATAACGCTCCATCAAGACGGGCGAAAGGTTCAGCGCCGCGCCCACGTTGTCGAAACCCTGCGCGACCGCGTCCTCGGGCAGCATCTCCTTCACCCGCACGTCCACGGCAAAGAGCTCGCGCACCGTGTTCTCATACTCGCTGCGGTTGAGCCGCCGCAGCACCACGCGGCCCGCGCCGCGATGCTTCGCCGCCGCCTCGTCCAGCCACGCGGACCACTGCCGCACGAACGTCTGCACCGGCGCCGCCTCGGGGCGCGGTTCCTTCTTCGGCGGCATTTCGCCCGACTGCACGCGCGCGACGATCTCGCGCCAGCGTTCGAACGTGGAGGGCTGGGAAAAATCCGTGTCCAACTGATCGAGCCGCAACTCCCCCTTCGCCTTTTCCGGCCCGTGGCAACGGAGGCAATGCTCCTTGAAAAACGCCGCCGTCGGCGCGTCCACCGCGGCTGCAACCGCCGCGGTGGCAGCGGCCGCGCCCGCGGAATGGAGCGCCACCGAAAACGCCGCGCCCAATGCCAACAGCGCCCCGCGCGCGCCCGAAAACCATTTTGTTCCCAATAACATCGCGGCCTTCGACGCCGCGAGTGCGGGTTTCACTTAAACGCGAATTCCGAGCGGGGATGGGAGCACGCGCGTCCCGCGTGCCGGATTGGGCGGTCCGCCCAATCCGTCGGTCCGAGTTCTTGCCTCCCTGCCCGAACGAAAAAGTTAGTGGCACGAGGTTTTCGGCGGGCCGCCGAAAACGGCCCGCCCGCGGCGTGCGCTCCCCGTGCCGCGGCGCGGCGCGCACTCGCTGCTGCGGAGTTCGGGTTCAGGGAACATTTTGGGCTGTGGAAAATGCGCGCTTCCGCCCCGTTTGGACGCTGGGAGCCGCCGGGACGGCGGCGGTCCTACGGCATCGTTGCGGCTGAGCGGCCCGGCGGCGCGCGGTTCACCGCTGGTAAAATTTCGTCTCCCACTTTTTCTGCTTCTCCCCCGCCTCGCGCAGAAATGGAGCCAGCGCGCCGAGACTCATCAGCCCTTCGTTCAGCGCGTGAAACGGCGGGCGCAGCGGCCGCGCGAAATCCACGAACAGCACCACGCGATGGCCCGCGGTGTCGTTCCACACCTCATGATTGAACGTGTCGTCGAACACCAGCGCCCGGCCTTCGGTCCACGCGCGGAATTCGTTGCCGATGCGAATGCGACAGCGCTCGCGCGGCTCCGGCACCAGCAGCCCGAGGTGAAAGCGCAGCACGCCGTTGTAGGCGCCGCGATGGGCGGGAATGTGTTTGCCCGGCGAGAGAATCGAGAAGAAGGCCGTCTTCAGGCCGGGGATTTTTCCGAGCAGCCGCATCGTCTCCGGGCAGCGGCGCGCGTTGCCCGCGCAATTCATGCCGACACCCGCGAGGAAAAATATTTTCCAATTCTGGTCGGTTTGGATCGGGCTGACCTCCTTGAGAATTTCCTGAAAACTCGGCAGCGCATCGCGGAAAATCAGCACCTGATCCAGCTCCGCGCGAATCGCCCGCCACGCGTGCTCGACCTCCGCCACCCACGGAAATAGCGCCGCGTCGTAAATCGGCGGATCGCCATGCACCGACACGCGCGCGATGCCGCGCTCCAAACAGTCCTGCAACCACAGGAGAAACCGCCCCGTGCGCGTCTTCGGCGGCGCGAGCCGATGCTGGCGGTCGCAAAGATTTGGCACCGCGGGTGGCGGGCCATTCGCGGCCGGCGTTTGGGAAACGGCGTTCATAATCCCTTCCGAAACTTCGCGGCGGCCGGCCGCGCGCGGGCAACAGCCGGGCGGGCGCATCGTGACGCTGCTCCCGGAGCGCGGCGGTGTCGCAGCCCAGCCGGAGGAGCCGGCGCGCCGGGCCGGGGTTTTGGAAATTTTCGGTGGCGCTGGTGCGGGCCACGGGCTGCGGCTGGTGCTCCGCACACGGCCGCGCTCCGCCACGGTTGCCGCTCGGGCGCAGCCCAAAAGCGCGGCCGGAGCGTAGGCGAAAGCTGCGGGGCAAAATATGGAGCCAAAGAAATTTTCATTTTTTGCCCCGCGTTTTCCGCCTTCTTTTCCGCCGTGATCTTTTTCCCGTTTTTCCGCCGCGTCCCCCGCGTCTCCGCGGTAAAAGTTTTTCTCCGCTCAACCGCGTCGCCACCGGCGGCACCCGCCGTTCTCGCACGGCCCCACCGCACCCCCGTCGCCGCTCCCCCCGCGCGCCGTCCCGCCATCCCGCCGTCTCACTTCCCCTCGCCCGGCTTCGTCAGTTCGAGCAAATACCGCGACGGGATGCAGTGTTTGAAGACCATCTGGAGATTGTCCTTCCGCCCGTTGTTGCTCTCGTAATACGTCGAGACCGTGCTCGTCACGATGCCCACCACCGCGCCGAATTCATCGAACACCGGCCCGCCGCTCGAGCCTTTGGCGAAATCCGCCGTGATCGCGAGCATCGTCACCGGCTCCATGCCGCGGCGCCGTTTGTTCACGAACTGCCGCGACACGACGCCCTCGCTCAACGTGAAAAAATTATTGTCCGGATTGCTGATGACCCGCACCGGCATCCCCGCGGGCGCGTTCGTCGAAAGCGGCAGGGGCGTGAAGCCCGTGCCCTCCGCCTGCAAAATCGCCACATCCGCATCGCGCCGCGCCGCCAGCACCGCCGTCACCGGCGCGATGCGTCCGTCGCCCGTCATGATGAGCATCACGTCGTTGGTCTTTTGATTCACCACATGATAGCTCGTCGCGAACGCGCCGTCCGCCGTGAGCATCACGCCGCTCGCGGCGGAGAGATGCCGCTTGGAGCATTTGCCGCAGAGATAACTCTGCGCCACGACCAGCACGCCCGCACGCGAATGGGCGACGAGTTCCGCCGCCGACATTTTTTTTCCGCCGCCCACCGCGAGACGCGCGCCGCACGCGCGCCGCCCCAGTTGTTCGGCCAGCGTCTTCACGCTCACGCCCCGCCCCGAGTCGAGCAACGCCACCGCTGCCGCCACCAAGCGCCGCTCGATTTCGGCATCATCAATTGCCGCGCCCAATTCAAAGGACTCCGCTGGCGCCGGCTTGCCCGTGTCGAGCGCCAGCGCCACGGAACTGCCCAGCAAAATGCCCAG
>JAYVOY010000337.1:0-5257 GCA_043757645.1 Verrucomicrobiota bacterium | reverse complement strand
AACTCGCGCTCATTCGGCGGACGCAGGAACGACCCGCCCATCACCGAAGCCCGCACCGTGTTGTGCCCGATGAGCGTCGCGACATTGGCCGCGGGCGGGTTCGTGCCGAGCTGCCGGAAGAGTCCGCCGATGTCCAATTCCGAACTGCCGCAGTTCCCAAGCACCAGCGTCGTCACGCCCATCCGCACAAAATTCTCCGCCGCCGGCCGCTCCAGAATATCCTCGCCGTGCGTGTGGACATCGATGAATCCCGGCGCGACCACCAACCCGCTCGCGTCCAGTTCGTTCGTCCCGCGCCCCGCGAATTCCCCCACCGCCACGATGCGCCCCGCCCGCACCGCCACGTCGCCCACGAACGCCTCGCGTCCCGTGCCGTTCACAATCCGCCCCCGCCGCAGCACGAGATCAAACTCCGCCCCCGCCGCGGCGAGTGCCCCGAGCCAAGCGCCGGCGATCAAGCACGCGGCGAACTGAAGCGAAAATTTCGGGAAGAACCAATTTTTCATGAGCGTGTGGAAGAGTGTTGGCGCATCCCGGTTTCTTGCCGTGCGCGTCGGGGGATTTTCAGCCCCAACGGGGCTGCGTCCTCCAGCCCAGGGTTGCCCGCGCCGCGCGGGCTACCCTGGGAAGGGGCGGGAATTATTTGGCAACCCCAACGGGGTTGTGACCGAACGTGGCGGTGCTGACACAACCCCGTTGGGGTTGACTGATTTGTGTGCGCGGGAACCCAGGGTAGCTCGTTCCTCGCAACCCTGGGCTGGAGGACACAGCCCCGTTGGGGCTGCTTCGCGAGCCATCCAGATTGCACGAAATTGAGAGCCGCCCAAGGCCGTTGCAAAATGAAGCGAGCCGCAGCGCTCGCACCACGGCGGGTGGTCAGTGAACGAATACGGATGGTGGCTCTGGAAAAAGCCTGGCCTCGAGAGGTGAGGGCGACGCCCGCCCTCACCCCTGCCCTCTCCCCCGGGGAGAGGGAGAAGCGCTCGAACGCGCTCGGAAAATCTGGAAGTCGCTCGCACGCACCCCATCTCGTGTGCGTTGGTTGTGTGGCGGCCGAAGCACACGAAGCGCCCAGCCGCGCCAAAACGCGGCAAATGTTTCTCCCTCTCCCCGGGGGAGAGGGCTGGGGTGAGGGCGGGACCTCCCTTGCACCCGCGATACAAAACGACACCCCGGTCGCCGCGAATTCGTTCCGCTGATCCTTGAAAAAGTACAGAACGCTCCCCAGCCCACAAAATTTCCACACCGGAAAAATCCCACCACCACCGCCACCCAAAACTGTATCGCACCTACTCACGCGGTTTTCAGTAGTGACAATGCCGGTCCAAAAAATCCGCCAGATGCAGCACCTCGACATCCGCCGCGCCCGCCGCGCGCAGGCCCGCCTGCATTTGCAAAATGCAGCCCGGATTCGTCGTCACCACGGTCTTCGCGCCCGTTTTCAAAATGTTCGCCGTCTTGCGCGCCTGCAATCGCCCCGCCATTTCCGGCTCGGTCAAATTGTAACTCCCCGCGCTGCCGCAGCAGATTTCCGCCTCGGGCAATTCCACGTAGTGGCTCCCCGCCACCGCCCGCACCAACGCGCGCGGCTGCTGCGTGATTTTCTGCGGATGCGCCAGATGACACGCGTCGTGAAACGTCACCGGCGCGGCGAACTGCGTCGGCGCGAGCCGCGCGGCGAAACCACTCGTCGCGAGCCACTCGCTCAAGTCGCGCACCTTCGCGCTGAACGCCCGCGCGCGCGCCGCCCACTCCGGCTCGCCCGCGAGCAAATGCCCGTATTCCTTGAGCGTTGAGCCACAGCCCGCGGCGTTGATGATGATCGCTTCGACCTCGCACTTCTCAAAAACCGCGAGGTTTCGCCGCGCCGATTCACGCGCCGCGGCGAGATTGCCGCCGTGTGAAAACAACGCGCCGCAACAGCCCTGCTCCGGCGGCGTCACCACGTCGTAGCCCGCGCGATTGAGCAGTCGCACGCTCGCCAAATGCGTCGGCCCGAACATCACGCTCATCACGCAGCCACGCACAAACGCCACCGCCCCGCGCCGCGGCCCGCCCGTCGCCGGTGAAACCTCGGGCCACGTCGCCGACGAATAATTCTCCGGCACCAGCGCCAGCAAATCGCGCGCGAACTTCGGCAGAAACCGCGCCAGACCCGTCGCCTGCGCGAGCCGCGCCGGCAGCAGGGCCAATTGCATCCGGCCCGGAAAAGGAAAAATCTTCTCGATCACGCCCTGCCGCAGCAGTCGTTGCGACGCGGCCCGCTGGAAATTCTTCTCGATGTGAGCGCGTGTCGCCTCGAGGAGGTTGCCGTATTGCACGCCGCTCGGGCACGCCGTCTCGCACGCGCGGCAGCCGAGGCACAGGTCGATGTGGCGCACCGCCGTTTCCGCCAGCGGCACGCGACCGTCCTGGATCGCGCGCATCAGGTAAATGCGCCCGCGCGGCGAGTTGTTCTCGTTGCCGGTTTCGAGATACGTCGGGCACGACGACAGGCACAGCCCGCAGTGGATGCACGCCAGCGCCTCCTTCGCATCGAGAAACTGGCCGGGAATTTTTTCGGCATCGCTCACGGCAAAAAGGCGGGGAGAATTTCGTGCGGATCGAACTCACGCTTCAACCGCCGCATCAAGTCGAGCGGCAACTCCGGCTGCGGAATTTCCAGACCGTCGCGGAAACACAACAGCCCGTTGCCCGCGCGCGCGACGAATGGCACGCCGCCAAGTTTCGCGACGCCGTCCGCAAGGCGCGACGGCAGCAACGACCAGCGTTTCACCAAGCCGCCGCCCGGTGCCCAGAAGCGTCGTTCGTGCTCGAGAGTTCCCGGCTCGCGAAAACCCAATTCCGCCGCGCGCGCCATTTGCCCGACGACATCCTCGCGCGCGCCCGCGAAGCCCAGCACGAGCGTGAGCGAATTCGCGGCACGCACGGCAGGTCCGTCAACATTGGCGCAATCGAGGTTGTGCGCGTCGAGCACCACGGGCGAAAGCTCGCTTTCGAGCACGGCTTGCAGTCGCGCGGCGAGTTCCGCGGGGGTGGCGACCGAGCCTTGCGCGAACGCCTCCAGCTCGGGCAACGGACTGAGCTTGAAGGTCGCCTCGACGATCACGCCGAGAGCGCCGCGACTGGCGACGAACAATTTGCAGAGGTCGTAACCCGCCACGTTTTTCACAACCTTCCCGCCGCCGCGAATGCTGCGGCCATCCGCGAGCACGACCTGCAAACCGATGAGACTTTCGCGAATCGTGCCGCAGCCGAAACGCCGCGGGCCGCTGAGATTTTCCGCGAGGAGTTCGCCCATCGTCGTCATGTCGGGATTCGGTGGATCAATCGGCAGCCACTGCCCGCGCCGCGCGAGCACGGACTGGAACAGCGCCAGCGACACGCCCGCCTGCACGGTCGCCGTCATGTCCTCCGCCGTGTGCTCGACGACCGCATTGAGCGCGCGCAGATCGACCGACGCCACGGGCATCCGCGTGGCGTAAGCCTCGGACAACAGCACGCTCAAGTCGGCGGCGGAAGTGGGGGAAAGGTTCATCGCGTGAAGTCGGGGAAAGGATTTCGATTATTCGGGCTGGCGCAGAAAAGTCGTGGCCGTTCTCCCTCACCCCAGCCCTCTCCCGCCGGGAGAGGGAGAATCGTCGCCCGACGCGGGCTGCGACGACGCGCGCTGGTGTGGATGAAGTCGGCCAGATGTTGCTCCCTCTCCCAGCGGGAGAGGGCTGGGGTGAGGGAGAACGGCAACAGGAGCAAACAGCCGCCAGAATTGCCCGACACGCGCTGGGCTATTGCAACCGCTCCGGTCGCGCCACCGTTGTGCAGCAGCCTTCCCCGGCCCCTCACTTGTTCAATTCCCCCACTCATGCCGCGATTTGTTTCTTCGGCGCGAAGTCCCCGCAGCGTTTCGAGCCGGGGAACATTTTGTGCGGATTGCACCGGCCCTCGGGATCAAACACACGCCGCAGCGCGCGCATCGCGTCGAGCGATTCCGCGGAAAATTGTTTCGCCATGAAATCGATTTTCTCGACGCCGATGCCGTGCTCGCCGGTCACGCTCCCGCCAAACGCGATGCACTGGTCGAGAATGTCGTTGCCAGCCTGGATCGCGCGCGCGACCTGCGCGGGATCGCGTTCATCGTAGAGAATCAGCGGATGAATGTTGCCGTCGCCCGCGTGGAAAACATTCGGAATGCGCAGCCCGTATTTTTCGCTCGTCGCGCGGATGAAGGTCATGATCGCGGGCAGCTTCGAGCGCGGCACCACGCCGTCCTGCGTGAGAAAATTCGGACTCAACCGCCCGATCGCCCCGAACGCGCGCTTGCGGCTTTTCCACAGATCCACGCGCTCCTGCTCGCTTGCGGCGAGACGCACGAAGCGCGCGTGATTTTTGCCGCACAACTCCATCACGCGCGCCGCCTGACGTTCGAGACCCGCCGCGGGGCCGTCGAGTTCCACGATCAACACCGCGCCGGCATCGAGCGGAAAACCGAAGTGATACGCGGCCTCGACCGCCTGCGTGATGAGTTGATCCATCATCTCCATCGCGCCCGGCACAATGCCCGCGCTGATGATGTCACCGACGGTCTGACTGGCGTCCTCCACGCTCTCGAAAACTCCGAGCATCGTTTTGAACGCCTGCGGCGCGCGAATCAGCCGCACCAGCACGCGCGTGACGATGCCGAACATCCCCTCGCTGCCGATCACCACGCCGCGCAAGTCCGGCCCCGCGACGTCCTCGCCGCCGTCGGGCCGCGTGCCGAGCCAGACGATTTGGCCGTCGGGTTGCACAAGTTCCACGCCGAGGACGTGGTTCGTCGTGACGCCGTATTTCAGCGTGTGCGGCCCGCCGGAATTCATGCCGACATTGCCGCCGATGGTGCAGGCGGATTGACTCGAGGGATCGGGCGCATACAACAGGCCGTGCGCCTTCACCGCGTTCGTGACCCACGCGTTCACGCAACCGGCCTCGACGAGCGCGCGGCGATTGGCGCGGTCGATTTCCAAAATGCGGTTCATCCGCGTGAGCGCGATCATCACGCCGCCGGTCACGGCGAGCACGCTGCCGCTGAGGCTCGTGCCCGCGCCGCGCGGGATGATCGGCAACCGCGCCTCCGCGCACAGCCGCACGACGGCGGCGACTTCCCCGGTGGTCTGCGGCAGCGCGACGACGCCGGGCAGTTGCTTCTCGATCGTGTAGGCGTCGCACTCATACACGAGCAACTCGTCCGCGCCCGCGATGACGCCCTCCGGCCCGAGCA
>JAYVOY010000336.1:0-5263 GCA_043757645.1 Verrucomicrobiota bacterium | reverse complement strand
CATTCGCGGGCGAGGGTTTTGCCGGTGGGAATACCCGACGTGAAGGAACAACCGGCGCCGAGTATCCAGCAGAAGCGTTCCTTGGTGCCCGTGTCGGCGTTGATCTCAAGAATCTGCTTGATGAAGGCGGTCAGATTCTTCCGGCGGGTGGTGGCAGGGGGAGGCGTGGTGGGCATGGGGCGGGCTGGCAAGTTCAGGGCCGGAGGCAATGGGGTCGCGACCGCGCGGAGGTCCGGCGGGCGCGGAGAGTGGGCGGCAGGATTCCCCGGGGCACGGGAGGGAGCGTAGGTAATTGCGGCACGGAAGCAAGCATGGGCGAAGCGCCGTGCGCTTTGTCTGCGACGGGCGACACGACTCCCTCTCCCGGCGGGAGCGGGGGGGCAATGGTCCCGCGCAAGGCGTGTCACCGGCGGCGGGCGCAGTACATAAAAGCCCCGCGCGCCCCCATTTTGTACCGCGGTGGCAGAGCGCAGCGGCGACACCGCTTTCGCGCGTGCCGGGATGCCGCGTAAGGTCCGATCCCCGGCGAGCGTGCAGACCGTCCGCGGAAAAATTCGCCCGCCCCCCGTGCGTGCGAAAGCGCCGTCGCCGCTAGCGCTCTGCCGGCGCAGTACAAAAAGCTTCCGCGCGCCTCCGTGGTCCGCAGGGGCGGCCCAACTTGCGGCTTCCGGCACCCGCAGTGGGCCGGCGCCGCACGCGGACCCCAAGGGCGGGGTGGCGCGCGGCTCGGACGCCGGGAGCCGCCGGGACAGCGGCGCGACGGGGGCGGTGCGCGGATGCGCCCGAAGCGGAGAGTGCATCCGCAGACGAGGCAGCGCCGGACAGGTCGCAGCACTCACGGAGCGAAATTCCAAAATGCGCGCGACCGGCTTGATCCAAACGCCTCGGATGAGGGCAAGGGAATTTAGGGCAAAGGAATGGAAGTTTATTTCTTCAATTCCCCGGCCCCAAATTCTTTTGCCAAGTTTTTGTGTGCTCAGTTTTTTGCGCGTGAGTTCAACGAGCCGCGCGACTCAATGAGTTCCCTTTTGTTAATGAGGCGCGTCCGCCGAACGGCTACGGTGCGCGCCGCATCATGCCAGCCGCCCATCATCTCCTGCCCGACGACGAGCATGATGCCGCGCTCATCGGTCGCGTGCGTCCGGCGGGCTGGGTGAACCCGCAGCCGGCGACGCGCTACAACCTGGTCGTGATCGGCGGCGGCACGGCGGGGTTGGTGACGGCGGCGGGCGCGGCGGGCCTGGGCGCAAAGGTCGCTTTGATCGAGCGGAATTTGCTCGGCGGCGATTGTCTCAACCACGGCTGCGTGCCGAGCAAAGGCATCCTCAGCGCCGCGCGCCGCGCGGCCGCGCTGCGGTCGAGCGCCGAGTTCGGCGTGACCGCGGACGGCGTGAAAATCGATTTCGCCGCCGCGATGGAACGGATGCGGCGGTTGCGCGCGGGCCTTGGCAAACACGATTCCGCGGAGCGTTTCACCGCGCTCGGCGTGGAGGTGTTTCTCGGCAATGCCGCGTTCACCGCGCACGGAACCGTGCGCGTGGGCGACGCCGAATTGCGTTATCACCGCGCGGTGATCGCCACGGGCGCGCGCGCGGTCGCCCCGCCGATTCCCGGCCTCGCGGACGTGGATTTTCTCACCAACGAAACGCTCTTCTCGCTCACGCGACTCCCGCCGCGCCTCGGCATCATCGGCGCGGGACCGGTGGGCTGCGAGATGGCGCAGGCGTTCGCGCGGTTTGGTTCCGAAGTTTTTCTGAGCACTTCGGAGCGCGGGATTTTGCCACGTGAAGATGCCGATGCGGCGGCCATTGTGCGGGGGCAAATGCAGCGTGAGGGCGTGCAATTCCTGAACGGCGGAAACGAGCTGCGAGTGTCCAAGGACGGTGCCGAAGTGCGGCTGCAGCGGGAATCGCCCGCAGACGGCTTCGACCTCGGCGTGGACAAATTGCTCGTCGCCGTCGGACGCGCGCCGAACATCGAGGGCCTCAATCTCGAGGCCGCGGGCGTGGCGTACGACAAACGGGGCGTGACGGTCGATGACCACCTGCGCACGACGAACCCGCGTATTTTCGCGGCGGGCGATGTGTGTTCGCCGTGGCAGTTCACGCATGCGGCGGATTTCATGGCGCGCATCGTCATTCAAAACGCGCTGTTCTTCGGCCGCAAACGCGTGAGCGCGCTCACGATTCCGTGGACGACCTACACGTCGCCGGAGCTGGCCCGCGTGGGTCTCAACGAGCGTGAGGCGCGCGAACGCGGCGTGGCGATCGACACCTTCACCCAGCGCATGGCCGACGTGGATCGCGCGATTCTCGCGGGCGAGACCGAGGGTTTTGTGCGCGTCCATGTGCGCCGGGGGACGGATGAAATTCTCGGCGCGACGATCGTCGCGGAACACGCGGGCGAAATGATTTCCGAACTCACGCTGGCGATGACGCACGGCCTCGGCCTCGGAAAAATCGCGTCCACGATTCATCCGTACCCCACGCAAGCCGAGGCGCTGCGCAAGGTCGGCGACGCCTACAACCGCACGCGCCTCACGCCGCGGGTGAAGGCGGTTTTTCAACGCCTGCTGGCGTGGCGGCGGGGTGACTGAACGCGGGCCTTGGGGCGAACTACTGGAAGCTTCCTTGATGCGGACAGGATCTATTTCAACGCAGAGGCGCAGAGAGCGCAGAGAATGGAAGGTGGAATTTTCTCTGCGCTCTCCGCGTTCTTCGCGCCTCTGCGTTAAGCACTGAACCACGCGAAGAGAATTCTCATGCCATCCACTAACCAGAGCACTTCTTCCCGCCGCCGCCTCGTGTCCGGCGTTGTGCTGATGCTCGTCGTGACCGCGGCGTTTGTGTTCGGCGATCCGAAGGCGTGGTTGCAGCGGGCGCTCGCCGCAGTCGCACAACTCGGGCCGTGGGGGCCGCTGGTGTTCGCGACGGTTTACATCGTGGCGACCGTGCTGCTGGTGCCGGGTTCGGCGCTGACCCTCGCGGCGGGGGCGCTGTTCGGCGTGGCGTGGGGAATGGTCATTGTGTCGCTGGCCTCGACGGCGGCGGCGGCGGCGGCGTTTTTGATCGGGCGGTTTCTCGCACGCGATTTCGTCGCGGCCCGGACGGCGCGGAACCCCGCGTTCGCCGCGCTGGATCGCGCGCTGGGCCGGGACGGTTGGAAGATCGTGACGCTCGCGCGGCTCTCGCCGGCGTTTCCCTACACGCTGCTGAATTACGCGTTCGGCCTCACGCGGGTGCGGTTCACGCATTACGTGCTGACCTCGTGGCTCGCGATGCTGCCGGGCACGCTGCTCTACGTGTATCTCGGCTCGCTCGCGAACGCGGGCGCGCGGGCCGCGGAGAAAACGCCGTTCGAGTGGGCGCTGTACGCGGTCGGGTTCGCCGCCACAATCGCGGTGACGGTCGTGATCTCCCGCGGCACGCGCCGCGCGATCAAGGAAGCCGGGCTTGCGCCAGACACCCGCGCGGAGGAAACGGCGAACGCGCGTCCGCCGATGAACACGGCCGGAAAGGGTGAGCGGACAAAATGATTCGGGGGCAGTGGCAAGATGCGCCCGGAGACCACGAAACCCGAAGGTGCGGAGTCCCGGCTTCAGCCGGTGGGACATTCACCGTGGCGGCGGCGTTGCGAACTCGCCAGCGTGCGGTGAGCGCGGACGTCCCGCCGCCTGAAGGCGGGACTCCGTACCCAATGCCGCGGCGACCGACACCGCGGCTCGCACTCCCATCATGGCCCGCCAGCGGTGAAAAATTCTCCTCCGCCCCGGACCGCCGTGCGCCGGGATATGGTCTTGAGTCGGTGCGCGGCTTCTGCTTGTTTTGCCGCCCCGTGCGCCGGAGGTTTTGGGCCGCGCGGGGAAAATTTTATCATGACACCTTACGAGAAGTTGCAACGGACGCTGCGCTCCGAGCCGCAAAAATGGCTGGTGACCGGGGCGGCGGGATTCATCGGTTCCAATCTGGTCGAGGCGCTTTTGCAGCTCGAGCAACGCGTGGTGGGACTCGACAACTTCGCCACGGGCAAGCGCGCGAATTTGGACGAGGTGCGGCGGCTCGTGACGCCGCGGCAGTGGCGGCGGTTCCAGTTTATCGAGGGCGACCTGCGCGAGGGCGCGGCGTGTCAGCGGGCGTGCCGGGGCGTGGCTTACGTGTTGCATCAGGGCGCGCTGGGTTCGGTGCCGCGGTCGATTGCCGAGCCGCTGAACAGTCACGAGGCCAATGTGAACGGCACGCTAAACATGCTGCTCGCCGCGCGCGATCAGCAGGTGCGGGCGTTTGTGTACGCCTCGAGCAGTTCGGTGTATGGCGATCATCCGGCGCTGCCGAAGGTCGAGGATCGCGTCGGGCGGCTGCTCTCTCCCTACGCGACGACGAAGGCGGTGAACGAACTGTACGCGGACGTGTTCGGGCGCGTGTATCAGTTGCCCTGCGTCGGGCTGCGTTATTTCAACGTGTTCGGTCCGCGGCAAGATCCCGACGGCGCGTATGCGGCGGTGATTCCGAAATGGCTTGCGGCGCTGCTCCAGGGCGAGCCGGTGCGCATCAATGGCGACGGCGAGACGAGCCGGGATTTTTGTTACGTGGCCAATGTCGTGCAGGCGAATTTGCTCGCGGCGACCGCGACGAAACCGCGGGCGCTGAACCAAGTTTACAACATCGCCGTCGGCGCGCGGACGACGTTGAACGAGTTGTTCGAACTGCTCGTGGACGGCCTGAATCCCGCGGTGCCCGCGGCGAAACGGCCGCGGCCGGTGTACTCGGATTTTCGCGCCGGCGACGTGCGCCACTCGCACGCGGACATCAGCAAGGCCAAACGTTTGCTCGGCTACCGCCCGACGCACCGCATTGATCAGGGACTGAGCGAGGCGATGGTTTGGTATCGGAAGAATGTGGGGTGAGGGCGCGGGACTTGTCTCGCCCACCCTCCGGGCTGGCACCCGCTTGTTGGTCCTTCCCTTGCGCTTTGATCCGAAACCATGCAGTAGGAGCGCCGCCGTCCCGGCGGCTCACACCGTCCAAACGGGGCGAGTGCGCGGCTTTTCCGCGGCCCCAAATGCGCACTGAATAGGGAACCAAAAGCTGGCGTGTGAATGGCCCTCGTGGACTCCCCACGCCGGGAGCCGCCGCGACGGCGGCGGTCCGCCCATTGCGTCGTTACGGCTAGCCTGAACATTTCATAGGCGACTGGAAGGCAGGATTTTTTGGCGCAAAATTTCCGGGATCGATCCTCCAGGGAGTCGGAAGGGCTGGCCAAGGTC
>JAYVOY010000335.1:0-5268 GCA_043757645.1 Verrucomicrobiota bacterium | reverse complement strand
GCTGGGAAACCACTAACCTGCACTGACTGGCACTAATCAGAGCCAGCCCAGCGCGCTCCCTCTCCAAGGGAGCTCATTCGCGCCGCAATTATTAGTGCAGGTCAGTGCAGGTTAGTGGTTTGGCTCGGTTTCCTTTCCCGCCAACTGCGGTTTCTAGGTTGAATCAGGAACGCAGGAAGGCCGGAAAAGCCGCGCCGGACGTTCCCTTTTCATCCCGAACTCCGAAGTCGGGGTTGCGCGCCGTGCAGCGGCGCGGGGAGCGCGGGCCGCTGGCGTGCCGTTTTCGGCGGCTCGCCGAAAACTTCGTTCCACTCACTTTTCTGCGCGGAGCAGAAAGTTAGAACTGGGACACGCTGGTTGGGGCGGGCGCCCAAACCAGCACGCGGGCCGCGTGCGCTCCCCATTCTCATTTCGGGATTCGGGATTAAGTGACCCATTTTGTGTGCCATGTACAACCCAGTTTGCGTCGGTCCGGGTGCCGCGATTTTTCATCGGAAAATGCGGCGCGTCCACGCGGGGGCAGGGTTTTGTTTCGCATCCAAGCCGTAACCATGCAGTTGGCGGAGCGCCGCCGTCTCGGCGGCTCACGGTGTGGGCAGGCCGCGAGGGCCATTCACGCTGCCACTTTTGGTTCCCCGTTCCGGGAACATTTTGCGCTGCGGAAACTGTGCGCCCGCGCCCCGTTTGGACGGTGGGAGCCGCCGCGACGGCGGCGGTCCGACTGCATGGTTACGGCCAAGCCGAATCATTGCCGGAGAATTGCCTCGTCAATTGGGGCGGCGTCGGGGAAACAGGGCGCATGAATTCCACGTTGTTTCCGTTGTTCCGTTTCGCCGCGCGCTCGTTCGCGGCGCTGTTGTTGTTCGGGTTTGCCGTCGGTTGTCAGACTGGCTCGGTGCCTTCGTACAGTTCGCGGCCGGTGTTGTTGTACAGCCTGTATTTCAATGCGCCGGGCGAGAATCGGTACGCGCCCGACGGGGCGTATCGCGAGGTGTTGACGCGGCTGCGGCGCGAGTTTGACGTGCGGGTGAGCGCGCAGCCGCTGACCACGGAATCGCTCCGGGGCGTGGCTGTCGTGTGGATCGCCAATCCGAATGACAAAGCCCACGGCACGAATCCACCGCCGCATCATTTCACGGCGGCGGATGTCACGACGCTCGGGCGTTACGTGAACGACGGCGGCGGCTTGATTCTTTTGAGCAATCAGGATTTGCACAATTGCGAGACCACGGACGCGAATCAGTTGCTCGCGGGCTTCGGCCTGCGTTTTGAGAATCGCTACACGGACATCAAGCGGCTGCCGATTCCCGCGACGACGCCCGTCATTGGGGGACTGAAGTGGGCCTACTACTCGGGCAATCTCGTGACGCCGACGCCGGGGCATCCCGCGCGGCCGCGCGCGTGGGTGACGAACGATCTGAACGTGACGCTGCTGAAGGGCACGCGCGATGAAGCGGGGGTGTTGCTGGCCGTCGCGGAACCGGGGCGCGGCCGCGTGGTGGTCGCGACGGACGCGGGCTGGATCACGGATGGGAATTTGTTGGGAACCGGCGCGGGCTACACGGTGCCGGGGCACGACAATTTGGAAATTTTCCGCAGGCTCGCGCGCTGGGCGGCGCGGTGAGGTTTGTTTGCATCCGCACTTCGGCGTCCGGGTTCCACCGCCGAGTTATTGCGGGAGCCAGTAGATCAGGGCGATTTGGAGGCCGGTGAGCGCGAGGAGTGCGAGCCAGGTCAGCCATTCGCGCCAGGCGAGGCGGACTTGCTCGGCTTTGGCGAGCCAGAATTGGAGTTTCACCGCGCCGAACTCGATGAGGTCGCCGTTGCGGAGGAGGATTTCTGTGAACGGCTGGCCGTTGACGGTCGCGAGGGCGTGGGGCTGGAGCGTGAGGCGGAAGCCGTCGGGGAATTTCAAATCGAGGCGCAGGTGATCGTCCCACACGCCGGCGTCATCGAGCCGCAGTTGGGACGCGGCGGAGCGGCCGACGGTGAGGGGCAGTTGGGTCGCGGTGTGGGCGTGGCCCGCGCGACTGCCGGAGAGAATTTTGAAGAGTACCATCGCGGCTTCCCCTCGGCTGCGGCATTAGAAGCGCCGGGGCACGAAAACTTTTTCGCCGGGATAGACGGGCAGATCGAGCGCGGAATCGGCGAGGGCCTTGACGCAGTCGATGCGCTCGATGGCGCCGTTGACGCGGGTGAGTTCGACTTTTTTCTTGTTGGCGAAATCGGTGAAGCCGCCGGCGGTGGCGATGACTTTCAGCACGGAAAGTTCGCCGGAATAAAGATAGCGATTCGGCAGTTTGACCTCGCCCGAGGCGAAGACGAAACGGTCCTCGGTTTTCACGTTCACCGTCATGCGCAGGTAATATTGCGGGACGTACAATCTGCGAATGTCGTCGGCCAGTTGGCGCTTGGATTTGCCGGCGGCTTTGGCCTTGAGGTCGAGGTGGACGATGATCTCGCCGTCATCGGGAATGATGTGCTCGGACTGGATCGGGCCATTGGGAATGTCGGTGAGCGTGACGGTGATTTTGTCGCCGGCGCGGAGGGTGTCGGAGGAGCCTTGGGTCGCGCCCGGATTGGGTTTGGGACGCGGCGGACCGGAATCGGAATCGGTGACGCAGGCAGTGGTCAAAAACCACAGCGCGCAACCGACGAGGGCGAGTGAGCGCGAGAGCAGGGCGTTCATGTTTGGGGGCGGATGCTAGCGAGGCGAACGGGCGCGCTCCATCAATATTTTTGATTCAACCCGGCGGTGGGTTTTTCGGCGAGGGCGGCCTTGGAATTGGGCTTGGGCGGGAGCGCGGGTTCGGGTGCGTTGTCCGAGGAATACTGGTAGCCGCTGTAGTAATAGTAGTAGGAATCCTGGGCGATGTTGATGTTGTTCAGGACCGCGCCCGCGAGGTTGCCGCCGACTTTTTCGATGGTCTGTTTGGCGCGGATGCTCATCGCCTGCGGATATTTTCGGAACTGCACGACGAGCATCGCGAGGTCCATCTGGCTGACGAGGATCGAGGCATCGCTGACGCCCATGATCGGCGGAGAATCGAAAAAGACGAAGTCGTAGCGGCGCTTCATCTCATCGATGAATTCGCGCATCTGCGGCGAGTTGAGAATGCCGAGGGAACTGCTCTGAAGTTTGCCGCTGGGCAGGAAATGGAGGTTGGTTTGGGCGGTCGTCTGGATCGCTTCCTCGGGGGTGTTTTGCTTGAGGAGGATGTTGATGATGCCCATCGAGTTGGAGACGTTGAGGCGTTTGTGCAAGCTCGGGCGGCGCAGGTCGGTATCGACGAGGAGCACGCGGTGGCCGTTGTGCGCGAAGATCGTGGCGAGGTTGAGCACCGTGGTGGTCTTGCCCTCGCCGGCGCCGCTGCTGACGACAATGAACGCGTTGGCCTTGGGATTTTTGCGCGCGAACATCAGGTTGGTCCGCAACACGCGATAGGATTCGGCGTGCGGACTGTCCAAGCCCTCCTCGAGCAACGAGCCGACATTCTGCGGAATGACCCCGAGCACCGAGGTCTGCAACGCCTGCTCGACGTCGTCGATGGTCTTCACGCTGGTGTCGAGATACTCGATGAAGAAGGCGAGGCCGACGCCCATGATCAGGCCCACGATCACGCCGAGGGCGATGTTCAGCGGGATGTTCGGGCGGGTGGCTTTGCCGGGAATCTCCGCGTGATCGGTGATCTCGACCATCGAGGTCTTGGGCATGTCCATCTCGATGTCCTCCTGAACCACCTTGAGCTTGAGCGTGTCGCGCACCTTCTCCAACTGCTCGACCTCGCGGACCGCGTTGAGATAGGTGCGCATTTTTTCGGCGGCTTCACGGTCCTTGATTTTTGCCTCCTCGACGCCGCGGGTGAGTTCCTCGTCGCGCGCCTGGGCGGCCGCGACGTCGGCCTCCTTGCCGCGGAGAATACCCGCGACGCGATCGGCGATCTGGGTGGTGATTTTTTCGAGGAGCGAGTTAAGTCGGATCACTTCGGGATGCTGCGCGCCGAGATCCTTGCTCTTGGTGGTGAGTTCCTGCACGGTCAGCGTTTGTTTCTGTAGGAGTGTGGCCAGCAACTCGTCCGGAAACACCGTGATGATCACCTCCTTGATTTCGTGCAGCGGGATTTTCTTGAGCGCGGCCAGCCGGGTGTCCTTCTCGATGAACTCGAGGTGGGCGGTGTTCCGCAGGGAATCGAGATGCCGCAGCGTCTCGGTGGACAGCGTGGCGAAAGCGCCGGCCCCCTCGGGCGTGACGACGGTGATGCCGCTGGCCTTCCGAATCTCGTCAACCAGTTGTTGCTTTTCGCGGACGCTCTTCTCCTGAGACGCGAGCTTTTCCCTGAGAATCTTGATGCCTCCAACGGACATGTTGCGCTTGGAATTCAGGCGATTGTCGCGATACACCTCCGCGATTTTTTCCGCGATTTCCCGGGCTTCAGTCGGGATTTCACTGAAAACGCGAATCTCAATGAGGCTGGTGTTGCGAACTTGCCGCAGGTCAAGCCGCTTGATGAGAATCCCGTAAGCCTCCGGATCCAGCAGCGGCGTGGGTGAACCGTAGCGTTGCGCCCATTTTTCCTTCAGCCCGAGCTCGGTGCTGACCGGGTAAAGGACGGTGGTGGACTGCAAGAGTTCGAACTGGGTGAGGACAAAGAACGGATCGTAACTCTGCGCGGTCTGCGAGACACTGAACGTCGGCATGTCCGACACGTCCTTCTGCACGTTCATCCGCACCGAACTCATGTACGTCTTCGGCAGCACATAAGTCACCGCCGTCGTGGTGATGACCACGAGCAGAAACACGGTGAGGATGACCATCTTCCGAATCCGGATGATGCGCCAGTAATCCAGGAAATGAAGTTTGGTCTCGGGCTGGCTGCTAAACGATTCGGCTTCCATACGGTAAAAAAACAGGGAGGCCAGACTTAGCTCCGGCCTCCCTCAAGTGTTGCGCCAACAGGCGGGTCAATCAATACAGCGCACTCAGTAGGACGCGCGGATGCCGAGGTACACACGGTTGCGGTCAAACGACCGGCCGCCGAGGTCCGAATCAATTTTGTCGAAATTGTAGCCGACTTCCGTCCACAGCCGATCCTTGATCAATTCGTAATTCACATTCACACCCGCCAGGAAAAGATTTTCCTTCCGGTTGTTGTTCACGCCCTGGTTGAAGGTGGAGATCTGATATTGCCCCACCAAGCTGGCGGTCAGGCTCGGCGTGAGCTTGTGGCTCAACTGCCCGTAAACCGAGGTGCTTTCCGCGTCCAGCGT
>JAYVOY010000334.1:0-5281 GCA_043757645.1 Verrucomicrobiota bacterium | reverse complement strand
TGAGGTGCAGGACGTATTTTTGCGGGCCGACGAAGACGGTGTGGCCGGCGTTGTTGCCGCCGGCGTAACGGACGACGATGTCGGCCTGCTCGGTGAGCACGTCGATGATTTTGCCTTTGCCCTCATCGCCCCATTGGGCGCCGACCAGAATGGTGTTTGACATATCTTTGCGCGACCGATGCCGACAATAAAAACCCCCGAATGGTAAACTCAGGGGTCGGCGACTCGGTATTTACCGGGCGAAATTAGGAACGGGGGCGGGTGGTGTCAATCGTGGACAAGGCGGCGGGCGCGGGCGGGGTGCAGCTTGACACGGCCCCGGAATGACGCCCGACCGTAGCGCCGCCGGGACGGCGGCGCTACGGGGGCTGTGCGCGGACGCCCGCGCGGAGGTGCTGGCAATCACGCGCACTGTCTTGCGGGCGGACGTCCCACCGGCTGAAGCCGGGACTCCGTACCGACGGCGGTGCGTCACGGTCTCGCGGGCCGTTCGGCGAGGTATTCGCGCGCGGCGGCGGCGCGGGGAAAATTTTGGAGGGCGAGGCTGAGTGCGAGCAGGAAGACGAGGTTCAACCGGGATTGCATGGGGGGATTTTCCAGCCAGCGGCCGGTTGGCGCAACCGGGGAATGCGCGTGCGACGCGGGTTTCGCGTCCTGACGGGTTGCGCCGCAAACTGACTCGGCAAAAAGCGGTGGGCCATTTCCACCGTCCGGTGATTCCACGAAGCATTGGCCAAGCCGTAACGATGCCGTAGGACCGCCGCCGTCCCGGCGGCTCACACTGTCCAAACGGGGCGGACGTGAGCAATTCCCGAAGCGCAAAATGTTCACTGCATGGGGAACCAAAATTGGCCGGGTGAATGGCCCGCGCGGACTTCCCGCGCCGGGAGCCGCCGAGACGGCGGCGGTCCGCCAATTGCGGCGCACACGGTTCCGCCTTTTTTCCACCGGAACACGCGGTGAGTCCGCGCGCGTGGGGAGTTTTGGCTCCCAGCCGTCCGGGAAGAATCTGCTTTCAAAATCCGGGCCTCGGAAACAGTTTTGCACCGTGCCGGACTCGAAACGAACAGGGGAAGTGGTCCACCGCGGCATTCCGGTTTCGCCCGGAATCTGCCGGGGCAAGGTGCTGCTCGTGAGCAAACCGCTGGAGGGCGAGGTGCCGCGGCGCGAGATTTCGGAGGCGGAGATCGCGCCGGAATTGGAGCGTTTTCACCAGGCCCTGCTCCACACGCGCCAGCAAATTCAGGAGGTGCAACGGCAGGTTACCGCGAGCATTGGCGCGCAGGACGCGAGCATCTTCGACGCGCACCTGATGGTGCTGGAGGACACCACGCTGATCGACGAGATCGGCAAGGCCGTGAAGCGCCGGCGGGTCAATGTCGAGCAGGCGGTCCGCGAGGTGACCGACAAGTATTTGCAGGCGTTTGCCACCATCGAGGACGAGTACCTGCGCGAGCGCGTCGCGGACATCCGCGACGTGACGGCGCGCATCATGAACAACCTGCTGGGCCACCGGGAGTCCATCAATCTGCACAAACTTCCCGAGCCGTGCCTCATCGTCAGCCACGACCTGACGCCATCCACGACGGCGCAGTTGGACAAGGTCAACGTGCTCGGCTTCGCGACCGACGTCGGCAGCAAGACCTCGCACACGGCGATTCTGGCGCGCTCGCTGCACATCCCGGCGGTCGTGGCGCTCAAGACGATCACGCAGCATTTGTGCAACGGCACCCAAATCCTGCTCGACGGCTACAACGGCGTGGTGGTGGTGAATCCCACCGATCAAACGTTGTTCGAGTACGGGCAGCTCGCGAAGAAGCAGCTCAATCTCGACGAGAAACTCCGCACCATCCGCGGCGACCCGGCGATCACGATTGATGGCGCGCGGATCACGCTTTCGGCGAACATCGAGTCGCCCGGCGACACGACGGCGGTGAGGGAAAATGGCGCGGAGGGGGTGGGCCTTTTCCGCACGGAATTTTTGTTCCTCAATCGCGCCACCCTGCCCGATGAGGAGGAGCAGTATCGGGCCTATCAACAGGTGGCGGCGGCCCTCAGTCCGGAACCGGTGATCATCCGCACGCTGGACATCGGCGGCGACAAATTCGTCGAGCACTTCGGACTCGAACAGGAGTTGAATCCCTTCCTCGGCTGGCGGGCGATCCGGTTTTGCCTGACCGAGAAGGAGATTTTCCGCAAACAACTCCGCGCGATCCTCCGCGCCAGCGCCTCGGGCAATGTGAAGATCATGTACCCAATGATCTCCAGTGCGGACGAACTCGACCAGGCCAACTCCATTCTCGAGGAATGCAAAACCGAATTGCGCGCCGCCGGGAGCGCGTTCAACAGCCAGATCGAGGTGGGGGTGATGATTGAAATCCCGTCCGCCGTCCTCGTCGCCGACGCGCTCGCGCGGCGGGTGAAGTTTTTCAGCATTGGCACCAACGATTTGATCCAATACACGCTGGCCGTGGACCGGATGAACGAGAAGATCGCGCACCTCTACGAACCCACGCACCCGGCGATCCTGCGCTTGATCAAGATGACGGTGGACGCCGCGCATCGGAATGGCATCTGGGTCGGCGTGTGCGGGGAAATGGCGAGCGAGCCGGCACTGGTGCCGTTGTTGCTGGGGCTGGGCGTGGATGAACTGAGCGTGACGCCGACGCAGGTTCCCCAGGTGAAATTTCTGGTGCGCCGCACGAAGATGTCCGACGCGGTGAAGCTCGTGGAGTTCGCGCTCAACTGTGAGTCGGGGGCGGAGATTCTCACACACTCGCTCGCCCTTGCCCGACAGGTCGCGCCGCTGTTGATGGAAGACCGCGGTTAGGCTTGGAGGCGGACAATTTTGGTCCGCGCAGCTCCCTCGGGCCAACGGCTTTTCAGGTACTCCTAAACCGTGACTATGCGGAAGGAGCGCCGCCGTCTCGGCGGCTCACGCCGTCCAAATGGGGCGAAAGCGCGCATTTTCCACAGCGCGAATTGTTCACAGAATAGTGAACCAAAAGCTGGCCGATGAATTGCCCCGGACTTTCTCCCGCCGTGAGCCGCCGAGACGGCGGCGCCCCAGCAATTGGATTGTTACGGCTGCGCTGACTCTTCGGTCACGGGCGCTGGAGTACGCATTCTCCAGTAACCAGCAAGGAGGCTGCCGATGACGGAGTGAAAAACCGCGGAAATGGCGCAGGGCGTCGCCGGCGCGGGCATTTGGGGAAAGTTGCTTTGGGCCAACACGACGCCCAGCCCGGAGTTCTGCATGCCCACCTCGATCGCCACGGTGCGATTGACGATTTTGTCGTAGCCGAAAAGCCGCGAAAACAAGTGCCCCAGCGCGAATCCACCGGCGTGCAGCAGGAATACCGCGAGCAAAAGCACGCCGCCGGATTGGCGGATGTCCGCGGCGCGCTGACCGATGATGCTCGCGCAAATCAGGGCGATGGTGACCACCGAAATCAGCGGCGCGACCGGCAGCACCCAGCGAACGAGCCGCGGGGAAAACTGGTTCAACCCGAGTCCCAAAATCAAGGGTGCGAGGACCACTTTCACCGTGTCGAGGAACAGTTTCATCGCGTCCACGGGCACGTAGGTTCCCGCCAGCCATTTGGTGAGCAACGGCGTCAGGATCACCGCGGCAAAGGTCGTACACATCGTCATCAGGACCGACAGGGCGACGTTGCCGCGCGCCAGATACGTGACCACGTTCGACGCGGTTCCGCCGGGGCAACAAGCCACCAGAATCAAGCCGACGGCGAGCGGCGTCTCGAGTTGCAGGCCGTGGGCGATGCCCCAGCCGAGCAGCGGCATGATCGAATACTGCGCCAAAAAACCGACGGCAATCGCCCGGGGCATCCGCAACACCCGGCGGAAATCATCCACCGTCAGAGTGATGCCCATGCCCAGCATGATGACGGCCAGCCCCCAGACAATGTGTTGCCCCCGAAACCAAGTGAACAACCGCGGTTCCACCAACGCGCTGGCCCCGCCGAGGAGCACCCAGACGGGGAACAAGTTGGTGATGCGGGCAAACAGACGTGCCATGCGGCCAAACGGTGGCGGGAGGAGCGGGCGGCGGGCGATATGAATTGCGATCAAACTCTTGTGGCGCCGCGGCCACCAGCTTGTTGCCGTTGGTGGAGGAGGCGACAGCCGTCCAACTCCGGACATTTTCCCGCGCCTTCCAAAAGCCCCCGGGCGCAATGGCGACGGCTTGGCCGTCCACGATTACCGGGCCACCCTCCGCCTGAATTTGCGGCATGTCGCCGGCGAACGGACCCTCGCTATTCGGCCCGTCCAGCCAGTTGCGCCCGGCCAAGGTTTTCATCCCACCGAGATTCACCTTGCCAAGTGGGCGGCCCGGTTTTCTTGTTCCCCGCACTATGAATTCCTCCCGCCGCCAGTTCCTCGCCACCTCCGCGCTGGCGTCCGCCACGCTGTCCACCGCGGCTCCGCTCGCTCACGCCGCGACGGCGGCCACGGTCGATCCCGCCTTCACAATCAAGCAGCAGCACCTCAAGCAGACCATCATGGGCTGGTGCTTCAAGCCGATGGACACGCTCGAACTCGCGCGGCATTGCAAGGCCATCGGCCTGCGCGGCATGGAGGGCATCGACAAGAAGTTTTATCCCGAAATCAAGGCGCTCGGCCTCGGCGTCTCGCTCGTCGGCAGCCACGGATTTTCCAACGGCCCGTGCAATCCGAAGTTCCGCGCGGAAGTCATCGCGAAGCTCACCGATGGCATCAACCTCGCCGCCGATGTCGGTTGCAAAAAAGTGATCACGTTCACCGGGATGAAGTTCGCGGGCATGGACCGCGACCGCGCGATCAAGGACTGTCTCGACGCGTGGAAAACGGTTTTGCCGCTCGCGGAGAAAAAGGGAATCACGCTCGTCGTCGAGCACTTGAACTCGCGCGACAACACGCATCCGATGAAGGGCCATCCGGGTTATTTCGGTGACGATGTGGATTTCTGCGTGGACCTCATCAAGCAAATCGGCAGCCCGAATTTCAAACTCCTCTTCGACATTTATCACGTCTCGATCATGAACGGCGACATCATCCGCCGCATCCGCACGCACAAGGAATACATCGGCCACTATCACACCGCGGGCAATCCGGGCCGCGCCGAGCTGGATGAAAAACAGGAGATCAATTATCCGCCGATCATCCAGGCCATCATTGACACGGGCTACGATGATTACCTCGCGCAGGAATTCATCCCGACGTGGAAAGACCCGATCCTCGCCCTCCGCCACGCGGCGATGGTGTGCGACGTGTGAGCGCG
>JAYVOY010000333.1:0-5301 GCA_043757645.1 Verrucomicrobiota bacterium | reverse complement strand
ACCCCTCGGTTCCGTGCGTCCGCGGGTTTTCCCAACGCCTTTTCAGCCGGAACCAGACAGTTGAGCCACGGAGGAACCACGGAGGGAACACCGATTGGGGCAGGTTGGTTGGAGTGACTGACCCGCAATTGCGCGCACCGTTAGTGAGCGCTCGGCCCGCTTGGAAAGTAGCCGCCGCAAACTTCCGGGTCTGTGTTTCATCCGTGTTTCATCCGTGGCTAAAGAATCGTTCCGGTTCAGTTCGTGAGTTTCGTGGGTTTCGCGGGCGGCAACTGCATTTTCCCGGTTGAATCGCCGCGCGGGAATTGCCAGAACAGCGCCCATGCCGCACGTCCGCTTCGCCGCCAATCTCGCCCGCCAAACCGCCGCGCCGGATTGCCGCGTGCCGGCGGCAACCGTCGCGGGCGCGCTGGCCGCGGTGTTCGCGCAACATCCCGCGCTGCGCGGCTACGTGCTCGACGATCAGGGCGCGCTGCGCAAACACGTCGCGATTTTCGTCGAGGGCGAGTGCGTCCGGGATCGGCAGGGGCTTTCGGATGCCGTGCGGCCGGAGTCTGAAGTCTTCGTGGTGCAAGCGCTCTCGGGGGGATAAGCCGTAACGATGCAATGGGCGGACCGCCGCCGTCTCGGCAGCTCACGGCGTGGGAAAGTCCGCGAGGTCAAGACACACTTCAGCTTTTGGTTCACCATTCAGCCCGAATTCCGAAATGAGAATGAGGAGCGCACGCGGCCCGCGTGCGGGTTTGGGCGACCCGCCCAAACCATCGTGTCCCAGTTCAAACTTTCTTCTCCGCGCAGAAAAGTGAGTGGAACGAGGTTTTCGGCGGGCCGCCGAAAACGGCACGCCAGCGGCGTGCGCTCCCCGCCCCGCTACGCGGCGCGCAACGCCGACTTCGGAATTCGGTCTCAAAGCTCCCGGGAAAATCAAAGCACCGAGCGCTGCAGTTGACGTGCGGCGGCGGCAGACATGACCCGCCCTTCGGAGCGCCGGCCTCCGGCACGGCGTGTGATTAAAACTGGGTGAGGGTGCCCAGAAACGTAGCGCAGACTTCCCAGTCTGCGGTATCGCCGATTTCCAAATCGGCGGGGCGTGGCAAGGCCCGAGCACGTTGGCAGCACGGACGGTCCGCAGGCTGGAAGCCCTGCGACACAGCGGACTGGGAAGTCCGCGGTACGTCACCCACCTTTGACCAAACCCGTGGAGCGGGATGGCGGACTTGGGGCTTGCCTCCGGGGTGGTGGCGCGTAGAAACGGCGGACAACTACAACAAGGAAGTGGCGATGAAACATTCTCTTTTCCCAACACGCGACGCGGTGCCCGCTGTCCCGGACCGCCGCCGTCCCGGCGGCTCGGGGTACGGAGTCCCGCCTTCAGGCGGCGGGACGTGCGCCCCGCCGAGACCGTGAAAAACACTAGCGCGACCCACAGAATTTTATGAGTGCCTCGCAATTAATCACGCCCCGCCGGCTAAAGCCGGGACTCCGTACCCCGGTAGGGCCGTCGCTGTGCGCGGCCTCGTTCCCTAATCTGCCTTTTCCCATTTTTGCCCCGGTGGTACGAGGAGGTTAGAACCCCGAACAAGGCCGCGCACAGCGACGGCCCTACCACGCGAACACGGTAGGGCGGGCAGTCCTCTGCCCGCCGAGGCGTGGGGAACAAGGGACGCGGTGGGTTGGCGGGCGGCGCGCAGAGGACTGCGCGCCCTACCAATGCGGGGAACATACGCCGCCCGCGAAAGTAGCCCGGTGCTTTAGCGCTGGGGGCGATGGCGCAAATGAACGAGTCCCGCAGGGACGAAAGAAAGGTTCTGCCGTCCCTGGCGGGACTTTGGTTGGGGAGGGCCGACGTGAACCCAGCCTTGAAAGGCTGGGCTATTTTCCAAGCGGCGCAAGGTAGGGCGGGCAGTCCTCTGCCGCCGGGGCGTGGGGAGCAAGGGACGCGCTGGGCACGGCTTCCACGAAGGCAGCCTCGCCGGCGGCGACGGCCTCTGGCGCGTGCTGGAATACGTCTGCGCGGCAGTGCGGGATTGAACTTCTTTAGGAAATGAACCCGGCTACCTCCAACCCACCGCCGCCAAGCTGCAAGGCGTGGACTACTACCGCTGGATTTTCGCGAACGAACCCGAGTGGGAGCCGTATCGTAGCCCGCTGAATGGTTAGCCCGCGCGTCCGGTCGACCGCGAAGGAAAGTGGCGTGAAACCTTGCTACATCGAGGACGAGTCACCGACCGTGGCATTCGGTTACTGCACTTGAATATCAAACCTATCGATGTCTTTCTCCCATTTGCGGTAAAAGTGCTTAATGATGTAAACCTTGCCGGCTTCAACCTCAACAGCCGGAGCGCGAGCGAACACTGCCAAGTCAGAACTGCCGAAAATTGGAATCTTCGGATAGCAGACCACCAGCAACATTCTCCCCGGAGGTCGTTTCCAAGTCATTTCTCCGATTGTGCCTGTTCGTCCAATGAATTGCACGTTATTGGCCACTGGAACTGTTGCGGTTACTGATGCACGAATTCCGTCAGGAACCCCCACAGCGCGAGGGTCAATAGCGATGGTTTCTTTCCCGATGGAAAGGTCGTAGGTTACGCCATTTCCAGCATCAGCAAGCTGAAAGCTTGGCCCCGATTTCGCCATCCCGAAGGCACCGGACATTCGCTCATATTTGAGCGTCGCGAAATTGGATGTCGGCGCAGGCTGACTGCTCAGAGCCATTTTCGGGCCAGTGCATCCGCCAAGAAGCACTGCCAAAGCTGCAAGAATTGGAAAACCGAGAAGTCTGTTCATAGGCATCGCATTTCAGTGTGATTCAATGTGTCGGTGGACTACCCCCCAAACGTCACGGTCACGATGTCGCTGGGCTGGCCGATCTGCTGGTCGTTGAGCACGCCGTAGGCTTGATACTCGCGCACCTCGGCGGTGCCCGCCACCGCGAGCGCGGTGAAGTCGTCGTAGGGGGAATTGGTGTCGCGCGAGACGAAGCGCCAGGCGCTCTGGCCCTTGAGCCGGCAGTAGAGGGCGATGCCGTCCGTCTGGCCTTTCTTGAACTTCACGCGCACGTGGCCGCTCACGATTTCCGCCGTGATCTGGGCCTTGAACGTGTCCGGGTTGAAGGCGCTGCCGGTGCCCACGAGCTTCAGGTCCGCCGCGATGGCGTCGGTCATGGCGGGGTGGGGCTTCCACTGTGCGATCTCGCCACGAATGCCGGCGAGGCTGGTCTTCTCCTGCGTGCCCTGCGCGGCGGAGGCGGAGAGCCAGTCGCGCTTGGCCTGCGCGGCGGCGTTGATGGTGGCGATGAGGTCATCGCACCACGCCACGATCTGCGCCACGCGCGCGGCGCTCAGGCCGAGCGTGGCGGCGTAGCCGCCGAGCTTGGTCTTGAGGTTGGTGAGCCAGATGATTTTCTCCGGGTCGGCGGAGGGGATGAAGTCAGGCATGGTGCGCTTCTTTTTGTTTGGTGAATTTCACCTCTTATGCCATGTAACCTGCCCCCTCGGCAAGGGTATTTTTGCCCGGCGCGACTTCAAAAAGGGCGATTTTTCGTAAGTGATTGATAATCAGCATGAAATTCCCGCCCATCGGGGCGAAAGGAGTTGGGAGTTTCGCGAAATTTCTTGGAACCGCGGGAAAATTCCACGGAATTTCCGGTCGGTTCCACGGAATTTTCCGGCGATTCCAGGGCACCGGCGCTTGATTCCACGGAACCGCCGGTCAGTGCCAAGGATTTTTCAGTTGGTTCCCAGGATTTTCTGGTCGGCTCCTTGGAACCGCGGGGCGGCGGCGCGGAATTTTCCCTCGGTTCCGTGGCGCCGCCGGTTGGTTCCACGGAACCGCCAGCCAGCGAAGGGGAATTTCCAGTTGGTTCCCCGGAACGGCGGCTTGGTTCCCCGGCAGCACGAGCCGCTTGCAACGAACTTGCACGCGGTGGGGCGGGCAGTCCCCTGCCCGCCGCGTTGCGCGCGGAGAGATGAAGGCTGGAGCGTTTCCATCTTTTACGTGGCGCAGTCCGTCCCGGCTGCGAGTGAAAGCACCGTCCCGGTGCAGTCGGGGCTGGCGGCGAGACGCCGCCGGAACTCGCAGGCGCGGACGCCGGCGCCACCTCATTTGCGAAAATGCTCTGGCGCGACAATTCCCCCGGTGATGAAACCGGGTGCCTGAGGTCAGTTCATTTTCGCGCCCGCGCGGAGGAGGCCGCGGATGATCGTGAGCAGCGTGTCGGCTTCCTCGTCGGTGCCGATGGTGATGCGGAGGTGGTCGCGGACGTCGGGGTGGTTGAACCAGCGGACGAGAATTTTGCGGTCGCGCAGGCGCTCGAGCCAGTCGGCGGCGGGGAAGCGCGGGGGGCGGAGGAAAATGAAATTGGTCTGGCTGGGCACGACGGCGAAACCGAGGCCGACGAGTTCGCGCGTGAGGCGTTCGCGCGTGGCGATGAGGCGCGCGAAGTTGCGGCGGTAGTAGGGAAGGTCGTCGAGGGTCGCGAGCGCGGCGATTTGGCCGAGGCCATTGACGTTGTAACTGTCGCGGATTTTGTCGAGCGCGGCGATGAGGCCGGCGTGGCCGATGAAGTAGCCGACGCGTTGGAAGCAGAGGGAGTAGGCCTTGGAGAAGGTGCGCGCGATGAGGACGTTGGGATGTTCGCGCCAAAGGTCGAGGGCGTTTTCACGCGCGAAATCCACGTAGGCTTCGTCGAGAATCACGACGCCGCGCTGGGCGGCGCAGAGGGCGGCGAGCGCGGCGTTGGCGAAGGCGCGGCCGCTGGGGGCGTTGGGCGTGGTGACGTAGGTGAGCGCGGCGCGGAAGTTCCACGCGCGGCCTTGGCGGAGTTCGGCGACGGTGGAAAGTTGGAAATCGGGCTGCAACGGCACGGCGTTTTTGCGCGCGCCGTGAATGTCCGCGAGCACGGGATAGAGGGAGTAACTGGGCGTGAAATATTGAATGGTCGCGCGCGCGGCGGCGGCGGGTTGGGCGGCGTTGACGGCGGCGAGGGGTTCGACAAAGGCGCGGGTGGCGAGGGCGAGGAGTTCGTCGGAGCCGTTGCCGAGGAGCACGTTTTCGGGGGCGCAATCGTGCAATGCCGCGAGGCGTTCGCGCAGCAGTTGCGCGGTGGGATTGGGATACAAACGGAGGCGGCCATCGACGGCGTCTTTGACGGCCTGCAACACGATGGGCGAGGGCGGGTAGGGATTCTCGTTGGTGTTGAGTTTGATCAACCCCTTGATCTTGGGCTGTTCACCGGGGACGTAGGCGTGGAGTCCGTGAACGAGCGGGCGGACGAGATTTTTCGGGGTTTTCAAAGGGAGC
>JAYVOY010000332.1:0-5316 GCA_043757645.1 Verrucomicrobiota bacterium | reverse complement strand
TCACGATCGATGACGATGCCGTCCGCTGGCGCGTGCGTCGCGAAACCGGGGCGGTCGCGAACCAAAGAATCCCCCTGAACTCGATCCAAAGCCTCAAGATACGCACCGCCCCGGGCAGTGCGGATGCGGTTCCGCATATCGATTTGCACTTCATGCTTCGCGATGGCACCGCGCAAATGGTTCCCCGCGAATTTTCACTCGGCCTCCATCGCGAACGCATCCAGACGGAGCTTCTGCAACAACTCCCCAACCTGAAAATCCAGGAACTCGATGCCGCCGAAAATGCGTGATCTGCCCCACCGTGCCTTTGGACAACGAATGGCAACCGCCCGGACCGCCGCCGTCCCGGCGGCTCACGGCGTCCCCGGTCCGCAGGGTCGGCCACGCCAGCGCTGTTCGGTTCACTCCGCCGCTGCGCGGCTCGCCATCTCTGCTTCGAAGTTCGGGGAGATAATACTCCCCACGGTCCCGCAAACGGATTAAACGAAAGCGCTGCCACGAATGGATACAATCGTTCAACACTCTGGAGAAGGTTCGGCAAAATTCGCACTCGGCGGATTCTTTTGGGGTCTGGTCATCGCCTCGTTTTTCGCGGGCCAATATTTCGATTTTCCAATCCTCCCGCGCGTGATTCTCGCGGCCGTCTTGCTGCTCATTAATTTTCTCCTCAACCGTTTTCATTCGCGCCCACGCGCGCCGTTCCTCGGCATTGATGAGGATGCCGTGCATTGGCGAATCGGCGGCGACGCGAACTCGGTCGTGGCGAAAAGAATCCCGCTGAATTCCATCCACAGCCTCAAGATCGTCACCGCCCCGACCACTAACGGAACTACCGATCCCGTCATCAACCTCTACTTCGTGCTACGCGATGGCTCGGAGTTGCCGCTGCCCCGCGAACTCGCGCCCGAAATGAATCGCGCGCGTATCGAAGAGGCTCTCCACGCACGCATGACAAATCTCCGAACTCAAGAAATCACCGCCGCATTTAGTGCGTGACCGGCCCGCACAGAATTTCAAATCCACATACCACTCACGCCCGCTTTTATGCACCTGTTCACCGCGCTCCGAATTCTCGCAGGATTAATTATTCTCCCACTTGTCGCCCGCGCCGCCGAACCCCTCGGCGAAGCCCGCGAGTACAAACAAATCTCCGGACGCTCGCTCAAGCTCTACATCGTCAAACCGCCCGCGTGGAAAGCCTCCGACCAACGTCCCGCTGTGGTCTTCTTTCACGGCGGCGGCTGGACCGGCGGCACGCCGTCGCAGTTCAACGACCAGAGCGAATACCTCGCCACGCGCGGCCTCGTGGCGATTCAAGTCCAGTATCGCCTGCTCGCCGGAAAATCCTCCGAACCCCCGACCGTCTGCGTTCACGACGCCAAATCCGCCCTGCGCTGGGTCCGCGCCCACGCCGCGGAACTCGGCATCGATCCCCAGCGCATTGCCTCCGCGGGTGGCTCCGCGGGCGGACACCTCGCCGCGTTTGTCGGGCTCGTGAACGGCCTCGACGATCCCCAGGACGACCGCACCGTTTCGCCGAAAGCCAACGCGATGATCCTCTTCAATCCCGTCTTCGACAACGGCCCCACCGGCTGGGGCCACGCCCGCGTCGGCGAGCGGTACCAGGAGTTTTCCCCCGCGCACAACATCAGCACCAGCGCGCCTCCCGCGATTGTTTTCCTCGGCTCGAACGACAAATTGATCCCCACCAAAACCGTCCTCGATTTTCAAACCGCGATGAAAAAAGCCGGCGTGCGCTGCGACGCTTTCATCTACGAAGGCCAGGCCCACGGCTTCTTCAACCGCGGCAAAGGCGGCGACAAATATTATTTTGAAACCCTCCTCGCCACCGACAAATTCCTCACCTCCCTCGGCTGGCTCACCGGCCCGCCCACCATCCCGCCGCCCAAACCAAACTTGTAAGCCGCAACCATGCAGTCGGACCGCCGCCGTCCCGGCGGCTCACACCGTCCAAAGCAGGCGGAGGCGGGCTTTTCGGCAGTTCAAAATCGTCACTGAACGGGGAACCAAAAGAGGCAGTGTGAATGGCCCGCGCGGACTTCTCACACCCTGAGCCGCCGAGACGGCGGCGGTCCTATTGCATCGTTGCGGGTAAGAGCCGAGGGCACGCGGCGCTAACTTTTTCCGCGCGAAAACCGTCCCTGCCGCGGAGCGCCGATCTCCAGATCGGCGCGCTGCCCATCATCCGCTGCCCCGCCAACGCGCCGTGCCGTCCGCTGGAGAATTCTTCCAAACGCAGAGACGCAAAGAGCGCAGAGAGCCGCCGAGGGAATTCCTTCTGTCTGTGTTTTTACCCCGCGTCCCTCCGCGCGCTCCGCGCCTCTGCGTTGAGAAAAAAGCACCGCCCCCGATCCACTTGCCCGCTTCGTCCTTCGTCCTTCGGATTTCGTCCTTCGCAACGCATCCTTCGGATTTCCAATTGAACCGAACCCCGCGCCTCCCTACCGTCCGCGCGTGCAACTCCAACTCGTCAGCTTCTTCGGTATTGTCGTCCTCCTCGCCGTCGCGTGGGCCTGCTCGCAGGACCGCAAACTTTTTCCCTGGCGCACGGTCCTCTCCGGCCTCGGTCTGCAATTTGTTTTCGCGCTGCTGATTCTCCGCACGCAGACCGGCAACGCCATTTTCGTCGGCGCCCAGCGCGCCGCTGACCGCCTCATCGGTTTCGCCGAGGACGGCGCCAAATTCGTCTTCGGCCCGCTCGCCAACAAAACGCTCCTCGCCGAAAAACTCGGCCCCGGCAACGCCTTCATTTTTGTCATCACCGTCACCGCCACCATCATCCTCGTCTCCGCCGTTTCGAGCGTGCTCTACCATTACGGCGTGCTGCAAAAAATCGTGAACGCCGTCGCGTGGGTCATGGAGCGCTTGATGAAAACCAGCGGCAGCGAAAGCCTCGCCGCCGCCGCCAACATCTTCATGGGCCAGACCGAGGCCCCGCTCGTCATCAAG
This sequence comes from Verrucomicrobiota bacterium, assembly GCA_043757645.1. Lineage (GTDB taxonomy): Bacteria > Verrucomicrobiota > Verrucomicrobiia > Limisphaerales > BJHT01 > BJHT01. The sequence continues at coordinate 2,346 of JAYVOY010000332.1, read as the reverse complement.
CCCTATCTCAAGAACATGACCCCCAGCGAGATCATGGCCATGATGGTCGGCGGCATGGCCACCATCGCGGGCGGCGTGCTCGCGGCGTACGTCTCGTTCGGCATCTCCGCCGGACATCTCCTCACCGCCTCCGTGATGAGCGCGCCCGCCGCGCTGATGATTGCAAAAATCATGGTGCCCGAAACCGAGAAGAGCGAAACCGCCGCCGGCGCCCACGCGGGTGTCGAGCGCGAAACCCACAACGGCCTCGACGCACTCTGCCGCGGCGCGAGCGACGGCATGATGCTTTCGCTGAATGTCATGGCCATGCTCCTCGCGTTCGTCGCCGTCGTCGCGCTGCTGAATTACCTCCTCGTCCTGCCGCAGCGAAAACTCGGCGTCGCCACGCCGTGGACGATGCAAATGATTCTCGGCTGGGCCAACGCCCCGTTCGCGTGGCTCATGGGCATCACGCCGAAAGACTGCGTGGCCGTCGGCCAAATTCTCGGCGAACGCATCGTGCTCAACGAATTCATCGGCTACCTCACCCTCAACGCGCAAAAGCCCAACCTCGATCCGCGCAGCTTCACCCTCGCCACCTACGCCCTTTGCGGCTTCGCGAACTTCTCCAGCATCGCCATCCAAATCGGCGGCATCGGCGCGATGGTCCCCAACAAACGCGCCGACCTCGCGCGCTTCGGTTTCCGCGCCATGATCGGCGGACTCATCGCCTGCTACCTCACCGCCGCCATCGCGGGCATCGTGACAGAATAGTCCAAACCAAATCCGCCCAATGAAACCGGCCCTTCTTCTCGTATTCACCCTCGCCGTTTTCGCTGGCATTCAAAGCCCGCGCGCCGCCTCGCCTCCGCCCGTCGCCGACGCCCCTTCGTCCGAATCGCTCCACGCCGCCATCACCAAATCCCTCCCGCTCCTCACCGCCGCCGCGCGCGGTTCGATGGAGAAACGCGAGCGCTGTTTCACCTGTCACAATCAAGGACTGCCGCTCATGGCGCTCACCACCGCACAGTCCCGCGGCTTCGCCATCGACACCAACGAAGTCCGCAAACAACTCGAGTTCACCGCGCAATTCCTTGCGAAAAATCAAACCAACTATCTCGCCGGAAAAGGTCAGGGCGGCCAGACCGACACCGCGGGCTACGCGCTCTGGGCCTTGGCGAACGGCGCGTGGAAACCCGCCGCCACCACCGCCGCCGTCGCGGAATATTTGCTCCTCTGGCAAACCAATCTGCCCCACTGGAAACCCCAATCCCGCCGCCCACCCTCCGAACAAAGCCTCTTCACCTCCACGCACGCCGCGTTGCTCGGACTGAGAAATTTCAGCACGCCCGCGCAACAAACGCGCATCGAAAAGCGCGTCGCCGAAGTCCGCCCGTGGCTGGTGAAAACCTCCGCGCAAGATCACGAGGACCGCGTCTTCCGCCTCCGCGCGCTGCATCTCGCCGACGCCCCAAAGATCGAACTCGAAAAAGCCGCGCAAGAATTGCTGCAAACGCAGCGCCCCGACGGCGGCTGGTCCCAACTCCCCGACCTCGCCCCCGACGCCTACGCCACCGGCACTGCGCTCGTCGCGCTGCATCAGTCCGGCGGCCTCGCGACGACGCACGAAGCCTACCGCCGCGGCCTGCGCTTCCTCCTCGCGCACCAACTTCCCGACGGCTCCTGGCACGTCCCGACGCGCAGCAAACCGATCCAGACGTATTACGAGTCCGGCTATCCCCACGGCAAAGACCAGTTCATCTCCGTCACCGCCGCCGGCTGGTCCACCACCGCTCTCGCCCTCGCGCTGCCGCCAATATTTGAACGCCGATAACGCAAAAAAACTCCGCCGCCAAAGACCCCTCAATTCTGGAGAAGAAATGCGCCAGCCCTTTTTCCCACCGCGTCCCGCCCGCCGAATCCACTCCACTTAAACTGCCTTCTCCAATCTCAAATCTGAGATTTCCAATTTCAGACAGCCTAACCGATGGGGAAAAGCCGGAACGCTGCGATGCTGCGCAGCGCGCTCGCGCGACCAAACCGCTGCGGGCATTGGCTCATCCACCGATGCGCGACATTTCGATTTTCGGACCAGTCACGGTAGCCTGCGCGCGAAGCTCGGAGTAGCGATCCCCGCGCGCGCGCCACACGCGCGTGATTGCGTCGGAGATGCCGGTGTCGTTCGCGCCGCCCCGCAACAGCGCGCGCAGGTCCGTCCCCTCGGTCGCGAACAAACACGTGTACAGCCGCCCGTCCGAAGACAACCGCGCCCGCGTGCAATCGCCGCAGAACGGCTCGGTGACGGAGGAAATCACGCCGACCTCGCCGCCGCCGCCCGCGTGACGATAACGCCGCGCCACCTCGCCG
>JAYVOY010000331.1:0-5319 GCA_043757645.1 Verrucomicrobiota bacterium | reverse complement strand
CGCGGCCGCACCCCCGCTCCAGCGGCGCGGCGCTTTCGTTTCGGCGCGGCGTTCTCTTCACGCCCGATGCGTCCGTTCCGCGCGGTGCGCGCCCGCATCGCAGCCCTCGTTTGGAGTTCCGCCTTCAGGCGGTTCGAGCCACTCGGCGCACTGGGCCGCGTAAACGCGGAACTCCAAAACAAAACGCCGCGCGCTTCGGGAGCCGGGCGCGCAGGCACCCGCGGAGATTTCATTTCCGGGGATTTGTTTGCCTCGCGCCGAGGGCCGCTTGCATGATTTGCGCGGGCGTTGAAGGCACCGTGTTTTCCGTGTGATTCCTGTGAAAAAGAAAATTCCCCAAACCGTTCTCGAAGTGACCGGCCTCGTGATCCGCCGCGACGGCACGATGATTTTACGCGACGTGAACTGGCGCATCGCGCGCGGGGAACATTGGGTGATTCTCGGCGGCAACGGTTCCGGCAAAACCTCGCTGCTCGCGGCGCTGACGGGCTACCTGATGCCCACGACCGGCGAGGTCGGCGTGTTTGGCGAGCGTTACGGCGAATCGGATTGGCGCGAATTGCGGAAACGAATCGGCGTGGTGAGTTCGAGTCTGCGGCAAATGATGGCGGACTCGGAGCCGGCGCTCGAGAGCGTCGCGAGCGGGAAGTTCGCGATGATCGATTACTGGGGGAAAGTCGGCCGCACGGATCGGATTCGCGCGCGGGGAATTCTGCGGCAGATCGAGTGCGAGTATCTCGCCGAGCGGCCGTGGGCGTATTTGTCGCAGGGCGAGCGGCAGCGCGTGTTGATTGGCCGCGCGCTGATGGCCGAGCCGAAGTTGTTGATCTTGGATGAACCGTGCGCGGGTCTCGATCCAGTCGCGCGCGAGTTGTTTTTGAATTTTGTCGAGCGCCTCGGACGCAAAGCGAATGCACCCACGCTCGTGCTGGTGACGCATCACGTCGAGGAGATCACGCCCGTGTTCACGCACGCGCTGCTGTTGCGCGAGGGACGCCTGGTGGCCGCCGGCGCGAAGGCGGCCGTGCTCAATGGGCGCGAGTTGTCTCGGACCTTTGGCGCGGAGGTGAAAATCCGCCGGCGCGCGGGCCGCTACACGCTGTCGGTGAAGACGGAGCGGCGGGCGATTTTGTGAGGCCGGTCGTTCGCCGGGATTTTCTTCGGAGAATGACGAACGACGAACGCAAACCGGGTCAGCGCCCGGCGCTGGGAAATTCCTCGTCACCGCGACGCGGGAAATAAATCAGGGCGATGGAGAGGCCTTTCACCACGAAGTAAGCAACACTGGCGGCGAGCAGTTGCGAGAGGTGGAACTTGTCGGCGAGTTGCTCCAGCACGCCCGGATCGAGGATGTGCTCGTTCCCCGCGACGCTGAAGTAGAACCCGATCCCGCCGACGAGCAGGCGAACGGCGACGATCAAGATCACCAACCAGACAACCATGAAGGCCACCCCAAGCACTTTTTGACCCAGATAGAACTGGCCGGCACCGGGGATGGCGCAGTTCAAGCCCGCGGCGATGCGGCGACTTTTCGCGGGCTTGAGAATAGGCGGCGGATTCATTGGTGAGAGCGAGCGATTTCGGCGGGCACGAATGGGAAGAGTGCTGAAAGGTTGTGGCGGCCTAAATTATCATTTGCCGCGAGAGTAGCGACCCAACGCCGTTTCGTCGCGCGCAATCTGGATCGATCCGCGGGCCACACCGCCGCCGGTCGAATCGACGCGGGAAATCTATCCAGCCGCATGGCCAATTGCCAATCCCGATGACCCGACCCCGCAAATGGGCGCGGAGTTGGGTGGGACGAGCGCGGAGCGCGGGGTGATTTACGCGGAGAAAGAGGCGGAGCCTCGTTACCTCGTCTCCTACAAATGCCCTGTTCCCACCTTCCCGCCCCCTACCCTTCCTCCACCACTCCTTTCCACCCTTACCGCCACAAACCGCGCCTCCGCGATGATGAACTTCTTCACCTCCACCCGCACCCGCGCCGCGCCGAACTCCGCCAATACCAGCCCCGCTATTTCCACCGCCAGCGTCTCAATCAACTTCCAGCTCCGCCCATTGCCAAACTCCAACAACCGCCGGCTCACCGCGTAATAATCAATCGTCTCCCGCAAATCATCCCCGGCCGCGGCCATCGCAAAATCCCGCTCCATCTCCACCGACACCAACAACCGCTGCGCCGCCGCTCGCTCCCCATCCGGAACGCCGACGTGATACCACACTTCTAAATCGTCGATAATTATTGCATCCATAGCCTTAATTCCCTACCCCGCATTCGCTTCTATTCCGTCGCGCCCGCCAGCCGCATTCCATTTCGTTCGAGAGTCTCCTTTAATTCGCCCAAATGCTCCACCAACAAATCCGGCCCCGCTGCGACCAACTGCTCCCGCTTATTAAAACCAGTTAACACGCCCACCGCGCCAATGCCCCCATGCCGCGCCGTTTCCATGTCATGCTGCATGTCGCCGATGAATATCGTCTCCCCCGCCACCAACTCATTCTCCACCAGCACCTGATGAATTATCCGTCGCTTGTCCGGCACCCCCAGGTAGGGACGATCTATAAACCCGCCCAAATCCGTCCGCACCGACTGCACCTCCCAATGAGTCGGATGCACCGTGCTCAACAAAAACGTCCTTACCCCGCACCCGCGGCAAAACACCAAAAACTCCCGCGCGTGCGGCAACGCCTTCACCTCATCCTGCACCTCCCGGAACCGCTCATGAAACCACTGCTCCAACTGCTCCAGCGGCACCTCCGGCAAATACCGATCATAGAACGGTTGGAACGGCAGGCAAAACTCCGCGCGAAACTCATCCAGCGACAGCTCCGCCCGCCCCGCCTTGGCAAACACATGATTTGTCGCCCGCAACACTGCCGGCAAATCATCCGCCAACGTCCCCGACCAATCGAAAATAATATTGCGAATCATACCAAATACTGTGGGAGACGAGGTAACGAGACTCTAACCTTTCACCGAATAAGTTCTAAAGTTTCCGCTTTCCCCGCCCCAAATCCCCACCCGCCCGGCTTTCTCGCCCTTTCATCCCACACCCCCGCCCGCCGCACAAGCTCGCCCATTTTCTTTCGCATTAATCCCCCCTGCCCCGCGTCGGAAGCCCTGATCATTTCACCCACCCATCCCATGAACCCAAACCTATCCACCCTCGTCAGTCGCCCTATTCGCCTCCGGTTTGCTTTGCAAGGCGCCGATTTGTTCGCGCTCCAATTTCCGGCCAGTAAATAGCCACGTTATTCGCGAATCCCGGAATAGGGTTTTGCGATGGAGAAAAGGAATTGGGGATTGGGTTCAGGGTCGGCATTGGCTTGTCAAAACGCTTCCCAGGGTTCAATGCCCAGGCTTCGCTTTCGGGAAAGCCTCCCCCCTGTAGGAGACGACGAGACTCTAACCTTTGCATGAACCGGAGTGGGGCCGCCCCCGGCCACAGCAAAGTCCCCACAGTGCCGCATCGCGGGAATTCTCGAAGGCTGGGCGTGAGCGGATGTCGCTGCGCCCGAGGCCGGACGCGCTCCAGTTCGGGATGCGCCGGGCGTTCGGGGCGGTGCGCGGAGCATTTGACACGTCCCGGCTTCTGTGGGAAGCATTCGCCCGCAGCCGAATCCCGGCTTCGATTCCAAGAAGCGGGAGCGGGGGAACCACAGCCCGGGAAACCGGGCGGGGGCGAACGGGGCGCAGACGCCGCCGGGGTTACTTTCAAGACCCAGCCCGACAGCTAACCTCGCAGGCCCGTTGGAAGGGCAGTCCTCTCATCCGCCATTCGCGGATGCTATGATTCCCCTGAAAATCAAAGCGCGCCCGCGCCCGTCGCGGAGCCGCCTTTGGGAAGAGCGCGAATTATGAATACGGAAGACAAGCCGACCGGAGAAAAACCGCTGGCCCCGCTGATGCTCGCCGCGCTGGGGGTTGTCTTCGGCGACATCGGCACCAGCCCGCTCTATGCGCTGAAGGAGTGTTTCGAGGGCACGCACGGGGTCGCGCCGACCGAGGGCAACGTCCTCGGCGTGCTCGCGCTGATCTTCTGGTCGCTGATCCTGATGGTGTCGGTGAAGTACCTCGGCGCGGTGATGCGCGCGGATAATCGCGGCGAGGGCGGCATTCTCGCGCTGCTCGCGCTGGCGGTTCCCGAGCGCGCCGAGAAATTATCGCGGCACCGTTCGCTGCTGGTTTTGCTGGGCGTCTTCGGCGCGACGCTGCTGTACGGCGACGGCATCATCACGCCGGCCATTTCCGTGCTCAGCGCGGTCGAGGGAATCGGGATCGCGACCCCGCATTTGAAGGATTTCATCGTGCCGATCACCATCGTGATTTTGATCGGACTATTTTCCGTGCAGCACTACGGCACGGGCAAGATGGGGAAAGTTTTTGGGCCGATCATGTTGGTGTGGTTTGTGGTCATCGCGGCCCTGGGAATCCATGGAATCCTCAGCGCCCCGCGCGTGTTGAACGCGTTGAATCCGTGGGCGGCGGTGCAGTTCTTCGCGGTCAACGGGTGGAAGGGATTCATCGTGATTGGCGCGGTGTTTCTCGCCGTGACGGGCGGCGAGGCGTTGTACGCGGACATGGGACACTTCGGCATCCGGCCGATTCGGCGCGGCTGGTTTGGGATGGTGTTGCCGGCATTGTTTCTCAATTACCTCGGGCAGGGCGCGCTGCTGCTGAACAATCCTGCGGCGGCGGAAAATCCCTTCTACCTCCTCGCCCCGGGTTGGGCGCTGTACCCGATGGTCGTGCTCGCGACCGTCGCGGCAGTGATCGCCTCACAGGCCGTGATCACCGGCGCTTATTCGCTGACGATGCAGGCCATTCAAATGGGTTATCTCCCGCGGATGAAAATCATCCACACCTCGTCGCACGAGCGCGGGCAGATTTACATGCCACACATCAACTGGCTGCTCATGATCGCGTGCATCAGCCTCGTCCTCGGCTTCGGCTCCTCGACCAATCTCGCCGCCGCCTACGGCATCGCCGTCTCGCTGACGATGCTCATCACCACGCCGCTGTTCTTCGTCGCGTCACAACGGTTGTGGCACTGGAGTCCCGCAAAGGCTGGCGCGCTATGTTCGGTGTTCCTCGTGGTGGAACTCGCCTTCTTCGCCGCCAATCTCATCAAGGTGATGCATGGCGGCTGGTTCCCGCTCGTGGTGGGTGCGGGCATTTTCACCGTCATGGCTACTTGGAAAACCGGCCGGCAACTGGTGTGGAATTCCCTCCAATCCACGGCCCTGCCGCGCGAACTTTTCTTCCAAAGCATCGAGCATCATTTGCCGCAACGCATCAAGGGCACGGCGGTTTTCCTC
>JAYVOY010000330.1:0-5346 GCA_043757645.1 Verrucomicrobiota bacterium | reverse complement strand
GGGGGCGTGGCGCCGCGGCCGCCGCGTTGGATGAAGACATCGACTTGCTGGCCGACGTAGATGGGGAATTCGGGGCGATCCAGCTCGAAGATGATTTGCAGGACGCGGGTGTCCACGCGCTCGGAGGTGTCTCCGGTGAGGGAGCGCTTGGGAATCACGAAGGGATCGATGCGCACGAAGCGCAGGGGCATTTTGCGTTTGGTGTCGCCCTTGAGAAAGGCGACGGCGGGTTGGTGCGGCTCGACGAGCGGGGCGTTTTGTTCATCCGCATCGGCGCGGATTTGAAAGCGGTCCACGTCGCCGAGAATCAGCAGTGACTCGGCGGCGAGCGGGTTCGCGAATTCCCCGGCGCGGGTGTTGAGCTGGAGCACGGTGCCGTCGCGCGGGGCGCGGACGGAGAGGACGGCGAGTTCGACCTGCGACTGTTCGACCTGGCTTTGCGCGGAGGCAATGTCCGCGCGGGTTTTCGTGACGCGGGCGGCCATCGCCTGCACGGCAAATTCCCGGCGCTTGAATTCATCCTCGGTGGCGATGCGGCTGCGTTCGAGTTTTTGCACGCGGACGAATTGATCGCGGGCGTCGGCGAGTTGAACGTCGTCGTAGGCGAGGGCGGCTTTCAACGCGGCGAGTTGGGAAAGGCTGGTGGCGAGGCGAGCCTCGGTTTCGCGGTTGTCGAGTTGGAGCAGCAGATCGCCGGTTTTCACGCGGTCACCGATGGCGATGAAAACTTTTTGCACGAGACCGCTTTTCGGCGCGCCGAGGCGGACGTTTTCGCGCACGGCCTCGAGGAGGCCGGTGGCGGCGAGCGTTTCGCGGAAGGGCGAGCGCGTGGGCTGCGCGAGGGGCTTGCCGACGGGCGGTTCGGCGCGGAGTCGGAGCACGAGCACGGTCGCGGCGATCACGCCGGCGAGGGCGAGGTAGAGGCTGAGTTTGCGGAAGAGGAGCATGGGGGAAAGTATGAATTATGAAGTGTGAATTATGAAATGAGGGAATGGGGGCGGATCAGGTTTCGAGGCCGCTGGGCATGGGGGAAGTATGAATTATGAAGTGTGTATTATGAAATGAGGAATGGGGGCGGGTCAGGTTTCGCGGCCGCTGGGCATGGGGGAAAGTATGAATTATGAAGTGTGAATTATGAAATGGGGAATGGGGCGGGTCAGGTTTCGAGGCCGCTGGTGTAGGCGGTGTAGCTTTCGTGGACGCGCTGGACGCGGCCGTCTTCCATCTCGGTCATGCGGTCGGCGTAGCGGAAAATGCGGGTGTCGTGGGTGACGACGATGACGCTGCGGGTCGGGGATTTGGCGATGTCGTGGAGGAGTTCCATGATTTTCGCGCCGTTCTCCTTGTCGAGCGCGGAGGTGGGTTCGTCGCAGATGATCAGGCGCGGCTCGTGGACGAGCGCGCGCGCGATGGCGACGCGTTGTTGCTGGCCGCCGGAGAGGTTGGTGGGGGTTTCGCGCAGCTTCGTTTCGAGGCCGACGAGCTTCATCGCATCGGCGGAGCGGGCTTCTGCTTCGCGTCGGCGCACGCCGTTCAGAAGGAGTGGGACGCGGTGGTCCAGAGCATCAGGCCGCAGAACACCGACGCCTGCTGGGTCATCAGCAGCGTGGCGAAGGTGAGGCCGCTGACCAGCATCAGGTACTTGCCGCGGTCGCCGAGGAGCATTCTGAGGGCGATGTGATACATGGTGCGAATCCGCTGCCCGGCGCGGTGAAATCCCCGAGGCGAAACAGCGCGGCAACCTGAACACAGGACGGGGGCAGGGGCAAATTCAAAGCGGTTCGCGCGCGGCGGCGAAGCGCGCGCGACTCGGTTTTTCGAGGAATTTCCCGCGCAGGTTTTCAGGAAAAGTCTTCGCAAATTTTTCTGAACAGTGCTGCGCCGCGGAGGGTCTGAAACCCTCATGTTCCCTTCATCTCCTGGTGTTGCGGGTGTGCCCGCCCTTCGTTTTTCACGGCGCTGCCGCCGGAATGGTTTCACGCTGATCGAACTCCTCGTCGTCATCGCGATCATTGGTATTCTGGCCAGTATGTTGCTTCCCGCATTGGGGCGAGCTAAGGCGCAAGCGAAAGGATCGGCGTGCTTGAACAACCTGAAGCAGCTTGCGTTGGCGTTCAAAATTTACGCGGATGACGAGCCGTTCATCGTGAACTTTGGAGGAGGCAGTGTGGGGACTGGGTATTTGGGGCCGGCACCGATTGATTACATTGTGCCGAATCCAAGTTTCACCTATTGACCCGACATCATGCGGCCCAGTTACACGCAGAGCCGACAGGTGCATAGCTGCCCTGGGTTGAGGATGGTTTCTGGGCCGGAGAATTTGGGCGTGCCCCACAATCTTGGAATTGGGATCAACTGGCCGGGAGTGGTTGGATTCAATAATGCCCGGATTTCCTACGACGCGATTGCCAGCCCGCAGGAGACGGTGATTTTCGGCGACACGGGGTTGATCAGCAACAACACCGAACCAGATCCTGACAAGTGGACGAGCAGCTCCCCCACAGGCTCACATTACTTCCTGACCCCCGGACACCCGGCGTACGTAAACTCCATCGTCGGGGTGAGCTGCAACCGGATTTACAACCGGCACGAGGGCCGCGCCGCTACCGCGTGGGCGGATGGCCGTGCGGAGAAGGTGAAGGCGAGTTCTCTCGGATTTCAGGATCCGGCTACCGGCACCATGTACACGGCCGGAGACCCACGGGCCAAGTGGGATATGCAGTAACCGCACCGAGCGGCCTCAGGCGGCTTTTCGAGGTTGGCCGCTTGTCTAATTGTCAACCAAGATTACCCGGAGGTTCGCTTGATCGATGGCGAACTTTTTGCCGGGCGGGAGTGGGGGCAGTTGCGGAACAAACTTCGCCTTTACGAGTTCATTCAGATCTTTTGGAAAACCGTTGATCGGAACCCAGAGTTGGAGCGCCTTGTTCAGGGCGGCGAAGTCGGCGGGAGGAGTGGGTGCCGTGGCCACCAATTCGGGCGGCGCGATCGCCACGGGAGCCGGCGACAGGGCGGCGGCAGCCGAACCGTCGTCGGCCTGCGGAGCGGTGGAAGTTGGGGAACTCGCGTCAGGTTTACTGCAGCCGACGGTTATTCCAATTCCGAGGAGAATGACGAAATGGCGCGTTTTCATGGGTAAAGCGGAATGTTCGATGGCAAAGAGGGTGGTTCCATCGGGAGCATCGTGTCAAAGTCAAACATGTGCATTTGGACGAGGACGAAAACCAACATCGTTACCCGGACAACTCTGCTGTTTCTCAACGGCTTTTGACTGGCAACAGGCACGTTAGTTTTCCCAGACTTCACGGATGGATCCGCCGTAACCGGATCGCGAGAGAAGCCGGGCCGCCAAGGCTTCTCCGTAAAGCCCGCTTCAAAACGGACAATCGTCGTCCGCCGGGTCAGGCACCGCGAGGAGTGACGCCAGTCTCCGCAGCCGCTCCAAGACCTCCACCGATTCGAGAATCGTTTGGCGCTCGCGCGGGTTCGGCAGCAGCGCGCACGCGGCCATGTCGGCGAACATCCCCGGATCCTTGATGCGCGAGAGGTGCCGCGCAAATTCCTTCATCGATTCCAGCGCGAGTTCCTTCACCCGTTTGTCGGTCGGTCCGCCGGGAAGATTTTGAATCAATGGACCGGCGAGCTTCACGCCGTTTTCGAGCCGCACCTGCACCAACGCCCCGACTTGCGCCATCAGATTTTCCACCGCCGTCCCGGTCGCCAATTCAGCCAGCAAGGGGCGGATGCGATGCACGCGATAGGGCTGGAGCGCGCGCGCGCGCGGTTCGAGGGCGACGCGCGTGAGGCCCTGCAAAATCAGGTTGGAAGTGCCGTCCTTGTTGCGCACCGCCGCGCGCACCAGACCCACGCCGGCGACCGCCGACGGCACGTCGCGCCGCGCGCCGGGCTTGTGCATCGCCACCGCGAACATGCGCGAACCGGCTAAAACCTCCGCCAACATCTGCCGATAACGGGGTTCGAAGATGAACACCGGCAGCATCGCCTGCGGAAACAGTGTGGCGTTGGGCAGCGTCATGATCGGCAGTTCGGCCGGGAGTTCCATGCCGCGAAATTTAGGCGGCGACTTTTTCTTTGCAAGACCTAGATGCTACTTGCCAAAGCAGTGACACAAATTCATCGTCTCGCGTCCCATGAAAGCCAAACTTACCATCGTTGCGCTGTTGTTCCTGAGCATTGGCCTCGGAGTGGCGCTGTTCCTCCTATACAAAATCCGCGACGAAGAGCAGGCCAAGGCCGACCAGCGCCGGATCGAGTTGCAGACCGATCGCGACAAAATTCGCGCCACGCTCGATGAACAACGCAAGGTCAACTACTCCCTCGAATCCGCCCTGACCAACCGCGTCGAGGAAACCAAGGCCCTCTCGGTCAACCTCACCAACGTCGTCACGAACCTCACCGTCGTCGCCTCCAACCTCGTCGATACCAAGGCCAAACTCGCCGTCACCGAAACCCGCCTCGCCAAAGTCGAGACGGAGGCCAAGACCACCGAGGCCACGCTCGCCGCGACGAAGACGGCCCTGACCGCCCTCGAAAAATCCAAGCAGGAAGAGCTCGCCCAGCGCGACGCCAAGCTCGCGCAACTCGAGACCAACAAAGACGAATTGACCAAACAAGTCGGCGTCCTCACCGGCAACCTCACCAAGCTCAACGCGCAAATCGCCGATGCGGAGCGCCGACTCACCGTGTCCGAGGGCGACCGCGAATTTTTGCTGAAAGAACTCAAGCGGCTCCAGGCCGACAAGGCGAACCTCGAACGCCAGCTCAACGATCTCGAATTCCTCCGCGACCAGATCAACCACCTCAAGGCCGAACTCTCGATCGCCAAACGCCTCGACTGGATTCGCCGCGGTCTGCTTGGTGGCGAGACCAAGAAGGGCGGGCAGATTTTGGTCGAGGGATTCAACCGCGGCGGCACCAACGCCGCGCCGCGCCTCGATGTCGAGATTCGCCGCGACGGCACGGCGGTGCCCGCGCCACAGAAATAGTTTGCGGCTTGGGGCCGCGGCTGTGTCGCAGACCAGCCGCTGCGGCGGTGCGAAGAGGAGGTCGGGAAAACTACCGGGGATCCTCGCGCTGGCCACGCGCTGCGGCTGGTGCTGCGCACACAGCCGCGGTCCGTCAGGATCTGTTCATCCGCCCGTCCGATGCCGCATGAACAGCGCGGGTTTTCCGCCTATGTCATCCACCAGCACGGAGTAAAACCCGCCATCCTTGAGCAACTGAATTCCCGACAAGGCCGGACACAACCGCACGCGGAATTCGCGCCAGTGGCGCGCCTGGTTCAACGCGTCGCTAAACCGCCGGACCGTGTGCCCGCAAAAATCG
>JAYVOY010000329.1:0-5353 GCA_043757645.1 Verrucomicrobiota bacterium | reverse complement strand
ATTTCGTGAGACGTTTGCGCAACGACCAAAGCTCGCAGCAGCCCCGTTTGGACGGTGTGAGCCGCCGGGACGGCGGCGCTACGACTGCATGGTTTCGGTTCAACGCGTTCGGTGATTTCATCGGCACCAACTTTTTCGGCTCCACAATCCCGCAAAGATTTTTCACACCCGCCGTCCCGTGACCCCGTCCCTCGAAGCAGCGAGAGCAACAGGCTTACGCGTTGTCCCAATCGTCGGGCGTGATTCCGGCCTGCTGTAGAATCCGCTTCAGCAACGACCAGTCGATGTCGCCCCGGTGCGGATTTGGAATGGTCAGCCGCAGTTCACCTTTGACCATGAATGGATGAGCACCCTTCTGAAATGGCCCCGTCCAGCCAAGCGCGCGCAGTCGGCGCAGCATCTCGCGGTGCTTAACGGGTTTCGGCATGAGCGGCGATGCGGCGGTTTGTGCGATTAAGATTCAAGCCTTCAACGACCGGCAGTTTGTGTCTGAGGTGCAAGCCGAGCAGAATCCAGTCTTCCAGAACGCTCTGAAGTTCCGTCCGGCATTGCTCCAAGGTTTTGCCCTCAGCCCACGCGCCCTTGCAGCGCGGGATGGAACCAAAGAAACGCCCATTCTCCATGAGTTCGTAGTGTGCCTGCCGCATCGCAGCTTGAATGTATTCGGTGAGCATATTTCGCCGTTGTCGCGAGGAATTTAGATGGTTGAGCGCGGCAAATCCAGCCTGCTTTTGATTTTGGCACGGCTTGCCAGTCCTCATTCGACGGCGTTATCCTCTTTGCCTGATGAAAAAGGAATCGTCCGCCCGATCCCTCCCCAAAGCCCCCATCGGCAAAGACCCGTTGCGCCCGTTCTCCTCCATCGTCCGCGACGGGCCGGATCGCGCGCCCAGCCGCGCGATGCTTTATCCCGTCGGGTTCAAGGAGGTGTTCTTTGGAAATCTTCCCTAACCTGAGCGTCATCAGCCCGGCGGAATCAGCGGCGGTAGATTTCTCGCCCCGTGCAACAGGCGGATGAGCACTGCGCCATCGGGACGGTCCTCGTAAAACAGCAGGTAATTGCGAAAAGGCTGGATCACCCACTTGCGAACCGCCGGGGCATGACGGAACCCGGCCTTGGAGCCGAGTTGAGGATATTTGGTTAGCAATGTCAGGGAATGCTCCACCGCGTCGCAAAAGCGATCCGCGGCGTCTGGGTTCGCCCCGCTCAACTCGGTGACGATCTGGGCATAGTCGGCGAGAAGGAGCGAACCCTGGTGCAGTTCAGCGGGCACGCGCCTTCCTTGCGATGTCGCGCACCGATTCCAAATCGGCTTTCGTCAGCGGCGTGATCGGGCCTTTCAGCCCTTCCAAGACCTTCTCTTCAAACCATGCCTCCTCCTGCATCTGACGCCGAGCGGCGGCCTCAACGAATTCACTTGGCGAAGCAAATGCGCCGCTGCGAACGCTTTGTTCGATGTAGGCTCCGAGTTCGGGCGGGAGAGTGACGTTCATAACGGCGTGAAGTTAAGCGAAGCTTCGCTCGCTCTCAACAATGCGTTTCTGCATGGGCAAGCCCCCATTTCTCTCATGACACCCGGCTCAATTTAAGGGGTGCAGCCCATTGTCCCCGCCGCGTTTGGCGCTGGCGTTGGGTGGGCGAGGTTCAGCCGGTGGCGGTGGGCGGTTGCAGGGTTTCGACGGGGGAGTGGAGCGCGCGGCGGACGAGTTCGAGCATTTGCTGTTGGTTGAAGGGTTTGGGCAGGAAGTGGACGCCTTCGCTGAGGGGCTGGCCGTGGGCGATCATTTCGGAGCTGTAGCCGGAGGTGTAGATGATTTTGAGGCGGGGGTCGCGTTGGCGGAGGAGGCTGGCCAGGAGGCTGCCGCTGATGGCGTTGGGCATGACCATGTCGGTGAAGAGGAGGGCGATGGGCTGGGTGGCGGTGTCCCAGATTTCCAGGGCTTGGGCGCCGCAGTCGGCTGCGAGCACCTGGTAGCCGTGTTGGGTGAGGACGGTGGCGACGAATTCGCGGACGGCTTTTTCGTCCTCGGCGACGAGGATGGTTTCGCCGCGGCCCGGAAGCACGGCGGGTTGGGTGTGGCTGGAGATGCGGATGGTGGCGCGGGTTGGTTCGGTGGCGGTGGGCAGGAAGATGCGGAAGGTGCTGCCGTGGCCGGGGGCGCTGTGGACTTCCAGCCAGCCGTGGTGTTGCTTGACGATGCCGTAAACGATGGCCAAACCCAGGCCGGTGCCTTTGCCGACGGGCTTGGTGGTGAAGAATGGCTCGAAGATCCGGTCCAGGGTGGCGGCGTCCATGCCGCAACCGGTGTCGCTGATGGTGATGACGATGGGGCGGGCGTCGGGCGGGCGGGGGTTGGTGTCGGGCAAATCCACGGAGTCGAGGGTGAGGCTGATGGCGCCACCGGCGGGGAGCATGGCGTCGCGGGCGTTGATGACGAGGTTCATCACGACTTGTTCGAGGTTGGAAAGGTCGGCGCGCACGATGGCCGGGACAGGGGCGGGGTGCCACTGGAGGGTGATGGCTTCACCGACCATTCGTTGCAGCATGCCCCGGGTCTGGGCGAGGACGACGTTGAGGTCGAGGGCGCGGCATTGGATGACTTGTTTGTGGCTGAAGGTGAGGAGTTGGCGGGTGAGGGCCGCGGCGCGTTCGGAGGCGAGTTGGATTTCGCCGAGGGAACGGGCGAGGTCGGGGTCGGCGGAGCGGCGGGAGAGTTGGAGGCTGGCGAGGCCGCAGTAATCCACCATCGCCTGCGCGGACTTGCGCAGGATTTCCTCCAGGCTGCTGCTTTGGGTGAGGGTCAGCCCGATGAACGCATCGAGGGAGGCCAGCCGGGCGCGTTCGCGCAGTTCGCCGATCTGGCTGGACAACTGGCCGTGGGCGGAGTGGAGCGCGCCATCACGGGCCTGGATTTGCGCGAGCATTTGGTTGAAGGCGTCGGTGAGCCGGCCCAGTTCATCGGCGCCCGCGCGCGCGACCCGCACGGAATAATCCCGGTCGCGGGCCACGAGCGTGGCGGTGTGCGAGAGTTGCTGGAGCGGGCGGGAGATGACGCGCTGGAGTTTGGCGGAGAGCACGAGGGCCACGAAGGTGGAGGCGCAGAAGACGCCCAGCAGGATGGCCCAGTATTGCCGCAGCCGCGCGTGCAATTGGCCCATGTCCGATTGGAGAAAAACGGTGCCGATGGGCTGGTCTTTGACGAGGATTTTCCGCGTGAGGTCCAGCCGGTCGGCGTGGAATTCCGCGCCGTCCCGGGCCGGTTCCACGGCGGGGAAGGGCGCGGGCGCGCCGGACCGCACGTAGGCGGAAAACACCGCGCCGTCATGATAAATGCAGGCGGCGATGATGTGGGGTTCGTGGCCTTGAGCCGGAAGGACCGGCCATCCTGGGGAATCTGGTCCTGCGCGAAATCCGGCGGCGCGGGATCGTGGTATTTCCGGTCGAAGAGGTTGTAGAGGCTGGCGGAGATTTCGAGGTCTTTGACGAGGTTCCGGCTGAGGAGCGTGAGGTTGGCGACGGCGAAACCGGTGGCGTTGTTGCCCCGCACGGTGCGGCGCGCGCTGGTGGTCTGAAGTTCAAAACCGGCGGAGAGTTTTTCCGCCCACAGCGGCACGTGGAGCTGGAGTTTCGCGATGTGCTTGGGCGAGTTGTTTATCTGCGTGCCGGTGACATTGTCCGTCGCGTGGGCGAAGGCGTAGCTCCCGCGCCCGCGCAGGCCGTTTTTCCAACGCCCCTCCAGTTCCACCTCGGCGCCCCGCACCGTGACCGAGTCGGTGTTTTTGAAATTGAACCGGCCATCCGGGGCGATGCCCTGCGTGATGAGATCCTGAATCTGATTGTGGAAGAGCGTGCCGGTGAGGCGGTAGTTTTGCGCGAGGGATTGTTCCCAGACCATTTCGTAGGAGCGGATCGTTTCCGCCTTGAGGTTGCGATTGACCGCGTAGGTGGCGGTCTCGTATTCGGACTCGTAGGCGTTGGGCACGCGATAGGCCTGGCCGTAGAGGAGCTTGAGCGTCGTGGCCGGCCAGGGATTGTAAATGAGCGCGGCCCGCGGATTGACGGTGCCGCCGAAGGCGCTGAAGTAGTCGTAGCGCGCGCCGGCGTTGAGGGTGAGGTTCGTGCGGATGCTGAATTCATCCTGCACATACAGGCCCGAACTGGTGCTGGTGGTGCTGGACTTGATGTGGGTGAACGCGGGACTCACGTCGTAATTCCACTGCCGGCGCTCGATGTCACTGCGCGCCTCCACGCCGAGCGTCACGCGATGTTGCTCGCGGAAAATCTTGCTCACCTGCACCTCCCCGCCCCAGAACCGGGCGCGCGGATGATCCACGTTGAGGGTCACGCCCGGATGCGCCGGGGCCGCGAATCACCTCAACCCGTTCGATGAGGTCCACATCCAGCGGGAACTCGCGGCCGACGAGCAGCGAGTCGTAAATCGGCTCATTCAAGCGGTGCCCGTTGATGTTAAGCAAAATCCGCCCGCCGTAATCGCCGGGCCGGTTCACCCCGCGCGTGCCGGTGAAGTAATAATCGCGGTCAAACGTGAGATAGAACCCGCGCACCCCGCGCAAGACATCCGCCAGCGTGCGGTAGCCCAGTTCCTTGATGTCCTCCTTGGTGACGATGCTCACCGACGCCGGGGCTTCGGTGGTCTTTTGCTGATGTTTCGAAGCCCCGACCACCGTGTCGAATTCCACCTGCAACAATTGTCCGAGGCTTAATTCGGTCAATTCGGGGGCGGAGGGCTTTGACCGGCGCGGCGGCCGCCACCAAGCGGCCGGCGAGGCAGCAACTGAGCGCGAACCACAGCCCACCCAGACGCGCGACCCGCGGGGTGGGCCGTTCGGCGGTGGGCGCCGGCGGCGCTGGGGGGAACAGGCTTCATAAGAATGGGTCGCTGCGACCTTCGCCGGGCGCCCGGGATACGCCCGGCGCGGCGCGACGCCAAAATGGGTGCGCCCGACGCGCCGCGGCTTGCCGGGCGGTCGCTGCCACGAATTGTTCCCCTCTGCATCGGCAAAATCCCCGCCCCGCCTGAGCCGTTCTTTTGCGGGGCGGACCCGTTGGCCGCGGGCGTGGGACAAAGTTTTTCGTGGGCGATTTTGTCCACCCGCGTTCGAACCGACGAGGTGCCGACTCCCTCGCCCCGCTCCTGCTTCGCGGGGCGAGGAGGGATGGCCGGGGAAGGCGTCATTCTTTTAGTTCCCGGATTTGGGCGGCGCGGGGACGGCGGGCGGCGGGTCGTCGCTTTTCTGAAAGATTTCTTTGATCGTTTTGAAGGGGCGCAGGGGGAAGAGGATGAGTTTGGGGAGAATGTACATCGGTTCGCTCTTGGGGTCGCCGAGGGT
>JAYVOY010000328.1:0-5353 GCA_043757645.1 Verrucomicrobiota bacterium | reverse complement strand
CCGCGTGGGCAAGCTGCCCCAGCGCCAACGGCGCGACCTCATACCAGCCTGGAGGTAACGGTGTCCAAAGTTCGCGAGGGCTGAAAGCCCGTCCCAAGCCCGGCGACAACGGGTGGGGTGGCATCCGCGGACGAGCCGATGGGGCGCGCCGTTGGCGCTCGCGGGGGGATTTGCGCGTGCCGTGGGGCGCTGCCCCACGCTGGTATGGAGCCGGGCCTTTGGCCCTCCTGCGCCGGACCGCACCCACTTTTAATCACATCCAGCGGCTACCGGATGAACTTCTCCCCCTTGCGGCGGGCGCGGCCGAGGGTGACCAGGGTGTGCAGGATTTCCGCCACGTCGGCGGGCCGGGCGCGGGCGAAGCGCGCGGAAACCAGCGCGGCCGTCACGGGCGCGGCGGCGGCGTGGAGCGCGCCTTCCACCGCTTGCACGCGCTCGGACAGGGTTTTGGGCCAGACCTGCTTTTTGCCCAAGGCGTGAGTCTGTGCGGGCTTTCTGCCCGGCTTTGGCTCCGCCGCGGGGAGGTTGAGGGTGTCGGTGACGGTGCTTTTGCCGCCGAGAGCTTTGCGCTGATAGTCGGGGCGCAGCCAGTGGATGACGCCGCGCGCTTCCTCGGCGGCGCGCTCGGCGTTGAGGGCGACGAGGCGTTCGAGGATTTCGGCGTCGGTCAGGGTGGTGGGCCAGCCGTAGGCGGCGAAGACGGCGGTGTCGAGGTCGTCGTGCAATTGCTTGAGCACCGAGACGAGGCCCTGGTCGTGGATGAGTTTTTCCTTGGCGGTTAACTGGTAGGAGACGAGGTGACGAGTCTCTAATTTTTCGGTGGAAGAAGTTTGAGACTCCTCACGTCGTCTCCTACGAAGTTTTTCCAGCACGTTGTAGAGGCCGGTGAGGGTGAGGCCGTGCTGGGCCTGCACGCGCTTGCGGTGCGCGTCCAATTCCTCCGCCAACTGGCGAATGCGCGCCTTCTCCCGCTCGCCGCACAACGGAAAGGGAAATTGGTCGAAACTCGCTGATTTGACGTATGTCGGCCTGTCTTCAAGCAAAGCTTGGGTTGCCTGAGTCCAAACCAAATGAACCTGACTGCTCAAGACGCCGAGGATAAAACCGTCATCACTGGCAATGTTGATCAGCTTGCTATCAGGAAGAATCTTGGGATCGAGAAACTGAAACATCCGATGCTTGGCTGTTTTGACAGTCGAGATGTATCTCTTCAAGCCAACACTCGCATTGCGCCAACGCGAGCAAGGCTCACCGAAAATCCACCAGTTTTCTCTCCGGCTTGGTCGCGGGTTCGCATCACGTTCCGGTTTTACGTGAGTAAGAACATGCTGATAAACAGCAGGAAACTTGGAGCGAACTTCTTCGAGTGACAGGCCATACAGGTCAATTACCATCACACCCCGAGGTTCGTCCGTCAGGTCTCTGCCATTGCGATAAGGACGGATGTGCTTTTCCAAGCCTCGAATCTTTCCTAAGTCGAGTGTTTCTGCCTCGGCCTGCGTCACGGTGAATCCTTTTCCGTGCGGTTCAATTCCGGGGAAACTCATTTCCAAGTTGGCCTGGAGTTCAACCGTGTTGGATAAGTTTTTGCCAATGGTGAGGTCGGCGGAAATCTTTCCGCGTTGGCTGGCGAACGTGACTTGTTCCGAGCCGTCGTCCTGCGGTTGTTCGGCGGTGACTTGGAGCAGTTCGCCGAGGTGTTCGCCCGCCGCGCCCACGGTCATGGCAATCCGCACCGCCGCGCCGTCCACGGTGTCCACCCACGGATGATCGGGTATGGCAAAGACGAGGGAGAGGTTTGGAGTCCCGGCTTTAGCCGGTTGGGTTCCCGAATCAATCCCGCGCCCCGGATTCGCGGACGTCTTGCCGGCTAAAGCCGGGACTCCGAACAAATGCATCTGCACCACGCGGCGGGCGAAGGTCTGGCGCAGGCTGTTCGTGGTGATGAGGCCGAAGCGTTGCGTCTGGCCACTCCGCACGAGTCCGGCGGCTTTGTGCCACCAATACAAAACGAAGTCAGCGGATTCCGGCACGTCGGGATACGCGGCGCGCAACGTCTCGGCGTAACCATCGCCCAGGTCTTCACGCATCCGCGCCGTGCCGAGGAACGGCGGGTTGCCGACGATGAAATCCGCGGCGGGCCATTCGGCGGGGCGCGGGTTGGCGTAGGCGAGCAGCGGCACGCGTTTGGTTTCGTCCGGCACGGCGCGGCCCGTCACCAGATCGGTTTTCATACTGCGCCGATCCCAAACCGTAATTGTAGGAGACGACGTGAGGAGGCTCTGACTTTTCTCTTTGGAAGTTAGAATCTCGTCACCTCGACTCCTACAAATCTCTTTACGCACCTCATCCGGTAATCCCGGCAGAGCAGGATTCGCCGCGACCATCGCCCACGTCACGGGTTGCGGCTCGCCGTCGTAGGCGAGCACGGCGTCGCGGCACTGGATGTTTTTGAAGGCGCGGAGAATGGGTTCGCGGGGCGTGCGCTTGCCGTGCAGGCGGAAGTGCCATTGCAGGTAGCCAATCCACAACACGAGTTCCGCAATGGCGGCGGCGCGGGGATTGATTTCCAAGCCGAGGAATTGATGCGGGTCCACGGTGTGCGTCGCCAACTCCAGCTTGAAATTCTCGCCGAACTGCGCGGCCACATCGAGGACTTCGCCCTCCAAGACTTTGAGATGTTGCAGGGAGACGTACAAAAAATTGCCCGTGCCGCAGGCGGGGTCGAGCACCGTCACGTTGCATAATTGTTCGTGAAAGGCGTTCACGGCGGCGCGGGCCGGTTTGAGCCGGCCCGCGCGGGCGTGGGTGATGGCGGCGGCGCGGACGTTGGCCCACGCGGCGCGGAGGGGTTCGATGACGGTGGGCAGGACGAGGCGCTCGACGTAGGCGCGCGGGGTGAAGTGCGCGCCGAGTTCGTGCCGCTCGGCGGGGTTCAACGCGCGTTCGAGCAGGGTGCCGAAGATGGCGGGTTCGACGGTGGCCCAATTCTGGCGGGCGGCTTCCTTGAGGAGGAGGAGTTGCTCCTTGTTCACCGGGAGCACGGTGTCGCTGGCGAACAAACCGCCGTTGAAATGGAGCAGCTTTTTGCGGAGCACGACGGAGATGGCCTGGCCGGTGCCGGTGTTCAGCTCGCGGAAGAGGTGGCCGAGCACTTCGGCAAAGCCGGTGCCGTCGGCGGGAATGGATTCGAGCAGTTCGGTGAAGGCGCGCTCGGGCAGGAGGCCGACATCCTCGGCGAACATGCAGAAAAGGCAGCGGGTGAGGAATTGCGCGACGACTGGCGGTTCGTGCCCGGCGTGCTCCAGGGATTTGGCGAGTTCGGCGAGGTGCGCGGAGACTTCGCGGGTGACATCGGCGGATTGCTTCGCCGGATCGAGCGCGGCGGGATTGGTCCAAATGAGGCGCAGGCGATCGCGGATTTTCGCGTCGGCCAGATCGACGAGGCGGATGCGGAAGGTGCGCGGATCGGGGAACGGGAGATAGGCTTTGCCGGCCTGGGTGAAATCGGCGAACAACTCGAAGCTGTGGCCGACATCCACGACGAGGACGAAGGGAGGATTGTCGTTGGGCAGGGCGCGGACGTAGCGCTCGGCCTGGCCGCGGGCCTTGATCATGGCTTCGTCCCAGGCGTCGGAGCCGCGCACGGGTTGGGAGAATTTTTTCTTTTCGGTTACGCCGGCGTCGTGGGCGGCGAGTTGCAGCGCGGTGGGTTCGGCCTGGGCTTCCTGAAATTGTTTGGATTCGAGGACGAAGCAGGCGCGTTTGTAGAGGTCGATGCGGCCGTTGCTTTTCGAGCCGTCCGCGTGCTGCTCGGTGACGGGATACTCGAAGAAATAGCCGGCGTGCGGGTTGGGATCGGGGCGGGGGACTTCGAGCAGGTCGCAGAGGTCGAGGAGGAACGCCTGCGAGTTGGAACGCTCGGAGGGCGTGGCCGCAGACCAGTGCGCAATGAAACCGGCAATATCCCGCTTGGGCATGGGCGGGAGCTTAGGGGGGAGCGAGTGGGGTGGGCAAGTGTGGGGAAGGGCGCGGGGGCGGCGCGCTCGCAATTGTGTGCGCGGTGGTCCGCCGCTCACCCACCGGCCTTCACCTCGATGATGTCGTGCGGCGCGGCTTCTTTTTGTCCGGCGGGGCTGACGCGGATGTAGCGGGCCTTGGCGCGGAGATCGGCGAGCGCGGGCGCGCCGAGGTAGCCCATGCCGGATTGCAGGCCACCCATCAGCGTCGTGAGCACGCTCTCGACGGGGCCGGAGGCTTCCTTCAACGCCTCGACGCCCTCCGCGGCGACTTTGCGCGTGGTGTCGGGGGAGTGGCCGTAACGCGCGGCGGAACCGGCCTTCATCGCCGCGGCGCTGCCCATGCCGCGGTATTGTTTGTAGAGCTTGCCGTTGATTTCCATGATGTTCCCCGGCGCCTCGGGGCAACCCGCGAAAATCCCGCCGCAAATCACCGCGTGCGCCAGCGTCAGCGCCTTCACCACATCGCCGGATTTCGTGATGCCGCCGTCGGCGACAATCGTCACGCCCGCCTTCGCCGCGGCGCGCGACGCGAGATAAAGCGCGGTCAATTGCGGAATGCCCACGCCGGCGACCATGCGCGTGGTGCAGATGGAGCCGGGGCCTTGTCCGACTTTCACCACGCTCGCGCCCTGCGCCGCGAGAAACTCCACGCCCGCCGCGCTGGTGACGTTGCCCGCGATGATCGGCAATTTCGGAAACGCGCCGCGAATGAGCCGCACCGTTTCGCCCACGCCCGCGCTGAAACCGTGCGCGGTCGAAACCGCCACCGCATCGACGCTGCGCTCCACGAGCGCGCCGACGTGCCCGAGAATGCGCTCACGGTCGAGCGAACCGTCCGCCTTGCGCGTGGTGGAAATGGCCGCGCCGCAAATCAGGCGGAAATCCGCGTCGCGCGACGGTTTCAATTGCGCGCTCTTTTCCTGCGTGATGCGCTCGATGTCGCTCATCGTGAACAAGCCGTGCAGGCGGTCGCCGTCATCGACGATCAACAATTTGTGAATCCCCGGATGATCGGTGAAGAAACGATCCGCGCGCGCGATCGGGTCCGCCGCCAGTTCGCTCCGGTGAATCGTGTGAATCTGGCCGCGCGGCGTGAGCGCCTCGGAAACTTTGCGTTTCGCGTAGCGCGGCTTCACGACGTGACCGGGGAGCAGGCCGAGCAATTTCCCCTGCGCGTCCACGACCGGAAAGGTGGCGAAGCCGAATTTCCGCTTCTCGATCATCTCGAGCACGTCGCCGATCAACTGGTCGGGGGCGACTTTGATCGGGTCTTGGATGAGTCCGTGTACGTGGTTTTTCACGCGGCTGACCTCCGACAATTGCTGCCGGTC